>DASRHX010000386.1:0-9113 GCA_035650295.1 Bryobacteraceae bacterium
TCAATCAGGTCTTTCCTTCGCAATTCGGCCTGGGCGCGGCGTTGAAGCAGCAGGTGCCGAATCCGATGTTCGGTTTATTGCCCCCAGGTCCGCTTTCCGGCGCCACGGTTGCGCGTGAACAACTATTGCGGCCCTATCCTCAGTTCACCGGCGTCTCCCGAACAAATCCCGCTTACGGCAACAGCGTGTACCACTCTCTGCAACTTAAGCTGGAGAAGCGGCTAGCGCAGGGTTTGGCCGCCCTGATCTCATTTACGGCATCGAAGAATCTGACTGACCTCAACGGCACGCGCGACGCGTTCAATCGCAGCGTCGAACGGGCGGTCTCAGATAGCGACGTTCCCCAGCGGCTGACTATCGCCGCGTCCTACGACTTACCGTTCGGACGGAAGCGTAAGTATCTCTCCAACATCAACCGCGCGGCGGATTTCGCCATCGGCGGATGGCAGCTTTCGACCTTCCAGACCTATCAAGCCGGGTTTGCGCTTGGCTTCGGGTTCGCGGGCGGCACCTACGCGGCGGGGACATCGCCCCGCGTCCTCGTCGTGGGCGATCCAACCGATGGAGTTTCAGGAAGCCACCAATCGCGGCTTGACCGCTATTTCAATACGAGTGCGTTTGTGCGGCCGCCCGATTTCACGCTGGGCAACCTAGCTCCGCGCCTCCATACCGTTCGTAGCCCCGGAATGAATAACGTCAACATTACGTTATTTAAGAACTTCTTCGTAACCGAGAAGGTGAGGACGGAGTTCCGCGCGTCAGCCTACAATGCGCTCAACCATCCGGTTTTCAGTGGGCCAAACACAACAGTCGGGAATGCTAGCTTCGGGCGGATCTCGTCGCAAGCGAATCTTAGCCGGCAGATTGAGTTCGGGCTGCGCGTAAGCTTCTAAAGGCCATGAGGAGACGTCCCGCCGTCCGTGACCGGTATCGATAGCTCGACACAGCTACCCCCGCCAGCTTGGACTTGCGTCACCTCGCAGCCCGTTCTCGGAAGGTTGCACCACGAGTATGGCCTGGAGGATCCCAGGCGTCGATCGGGTTATCCATCCTGAAGTCCGCCGCCAACTCCGTGACGGTGCGCCTCGGTCGCTGATGTGCGGTCTTCTTGGCAAGATCCAGCACCTCTCTCATCCGCTTGGTCACAATGCGCTCCTGGCCAGGCGCCATCATCCACGGCACCAGCGTGATCCCCATTGGCGTGCGCAGCGGTACTATTCTCGGGTCGCCTTGATCCAGGGCCTTGAAACAATCCTCGCGGGAGAAATTCCACGCTTTCTCGTCCCATTTCACCCATAGCCGCGGCACATGGTTGGTGACCCAGCCTGGGACGTAACCGGTCTCGACGCCGGGTATCTTGTCAAGCTCACTCTTCATGTAATCGATCTGCGATTTCCACAAATTCCATTCGGACCTGTGATCTGTCTTTACATAACGCTCGACTGCGGCGAGCATTCCAATGTAGGTTTCCTTGGAGATTTTTAGATCGCGGCCGATGCCGCTGTGCGGGCTCTGGAACGTCTCCGCAATGCCGATGAGGTCCTTCCGGCCAACCAGCATGCCGGCATTCTGCGGACCGCGGAGGCCTTTGCCGCCACTGAACGCCACCAAGTCCGCGCCCATCTTCGTGTATCCGGCCAGGTTCTCGAATGGCGGCAACTCTGCGGCGGCGTCGATCAGCAGAGGGATACGATACTTCTTCGCGATCTGAATGCATTCCTCAAGCGACACCTTGCCGCCGGGCGCGTCCAACTTATCGCGATGGGCGCCGAAGTGTTTTTCGGCGACAAGGTAGTACAGCATCGCCGTCTTGCCACCGATGGCCCGCTCCATCTCGTCCTTATATTCGACATCGACCATCCGCCCGCCAGCGGCCTCGCACTGCCGGATCCAGCCCGTCATATGCATCTTCTGGGTGACGATTTCGTTCTTCATCCCCTCCGTAAAGGGCAGCCGCTTGGCTTTGTCCGGGTCGTTACCGGCGATGCAGGCGCAAGTGCTGACGAAGATGGCACCCGCGGCTCCCGTGGTGACCAGCGCGGCCGGATTTCCTGTCACTTCGGCAATCCGCGCGCCCACGGTGCGGCTCAGTTCGCCGATTGGCACGTAGTTTTGGGCGGCTGCCTCCATTGCTTCGATTACTTCAAGCGGCATCAACGATCCGCCCAGGTGCGTGTACGTCCCCGCGGCATTGATGATCGGGCGCAGACCCAGGCGTGTGTAGACCTTCGCCGCCTCCTCCGCGCTGCGCGCGGCCATGGCGCCGGCCAGCCATTGTGCACCGGGCAGAGAGCCGAGAGCAGCTAACAACCCCGGCGCACGGAAAAAGCTACGTCGAGTCGAACTAAAAATGCTCATTGTGATCCTCCTGAGGACTATGTGGAAGTCAGCCTCCGCGTGATCAGCCAGCGACAGGTCCCAAGGTGAAGCATATTGTCACAGCGGCCGCCGCAGCACAATGGGGCTTTTGCAGGCAGGAAGGCGTCGCCGGTATTCGGTCACAGGTCTCGAGAAGAGGCTGTCTTGAAGGGAGCCTTGCCTTGGAAATCGTCCGGTAGTATTCTGCCGACAACCTTAAAAACTCGGGATGGAAATCTTGCTCGGAGGTGAGTCATGAAAAGAGGCGATCGTCTACAACCGGTTTTCCGGTCTGGCGGCAAGATGTGTTCTATTTTGTTCGGTTGCCTCCTAGGCGCAGGCGATTTAGCGGCGCAGAGCGCCGATACGGCGATCCTGGGGGTGGTCACGGATCCAGCCGGTGCGGTGATCCTCGATGCCGCGGTCATTGCGACGCAGCCGGATACCGGGATCTCGCGGGAGACGAAAAGCAACGCCGAAGGCCTCTACGAACTCCGCTATCTGCGGCCAGGCGAGTATGTGCTGGAAATCCGGTCCACCGGGTTTCGCACCGAGCGGCGCACCGGGATCGTGTTGCAGATCAACCAGCAAGCGCGATTCGACGTCAGATTGCAGGTCGGAGACGTCGTTGAAACCATGGAAGTCAACTCCGCTGCACCCCTGCTGCAAACCGAAAGCGCGGTGGTTGGTGACGTCATCGGTCAGCAGCGCATTGCAAACCTGCCCCTGAACAATCGTAATTTCTTGCAGCTATCGATCATGACACCCGGTGTGCGGATCAAGGAGGAGTCCAACGGGGAACGCACTCGGGTGGTCGCCAACGGCAATCGCGACATTTGGATGCAGGTCAACATAAATGGCATCACGGCTGTGAACAACCGTGCGCCGTTCGTGAATTTCTATCCGTCGGTCGATGCAATCCAGGAGTTCAAAGTGCAGAGCTCGAACTATTCCGCTGAGTACGGCGGTCAGTCGGGAGCCAATATCAACGTTCAGCTTCGGAGCGGTACAAACACCTTCCACGGATCGGCATTTGAGTTCCTGAGGAATAATGCGATGGACGCCCGTGGTTACTTCGCGCCTGCGCCGCTACCTAAACCGGTTCTACGGCGTAATCAGTTTGGCGGCGTGATCGCCGGGCCTATCCAGAAGAACAAACTCTTCTGGATGGCTGGATATGAGGGCGTCAGGGAGAGACGCCAGTCCGCCAGCACCGCGATCGTGATGCCCCTGGAGATGAGGAATGGCAACTTCTCCTCGATCACCACGCCGGTCATCGATCCTCTCAACCGGCAGCCGTTCGCCGGTAATATCATCCCGCGAGAGAGACTCAACCCAGTCTCGGTCAACTTGATCAACACTTACATGCCAGCGCCGAATCAGGGTGGCAGCCAGAACTTTGCAGGCGTTACGCAAGACGATCTGTTCATTGATCAACTATTGACCCGGACCGATTACTACTTGACCGCCAAAGACCAGCTCACGTTCCATTACGTGTACTCCCGGCGGGATTTTCCAGCGGTCGGCATCAACCCTAACTTCTATCAGAAGGACCGCACGTTCCCGAACCAAAGTCTTGGAATTCAGCACGTCCACACGTTTTCGCCCTCGTTGCTCAACGAGTTCCGCTTCGGCTATCACATGGGACATATCCGCCGGATCGGTCCACGTACGGGAACGGGCTTCAAGATTGAAGACCTCGGAATCCAAGGCATGTTGGTGGGAGGCCCCGACGGCCGTCCGTTGCGTGACGACGAGCAAGGTTTCCCGACGATCAACATTGAAGGCTACTTGGGAATGGGTGAGATTGCGGCTTCGTCGAACATCGACAACTCCCGGACGTACCAGTGGGTAGACAACCTCAGCGTGATCAAAGGCAGGCATGCGCTGAAATTTGGCGGCGACATCCGTTACCACCTTGACGAGGCAACGACGAACAACTGGCCCTTCGGGCAAATAACCTTCAACCGTGACATCTCGGGCTTGGGCGCGGCTGCATACATGCTCGGATTCCCGCGAGAAACTCTTACCCCAGAGGGAGTTCCACTTTCCGATGTGCGGAACTGGCGGTTTGGCATCTATGCGCAGGACGATTGGAAGGCAACCAAGCGGCTGACTCTAAACATTGGGATGCGCTGGGATTACTTCACCTTGCCTAACGAGAGGAACAAAGTCTCACGATTCCTGAGTTTCGGCCTGCAGGGTCCGTTGCGCCTGGTTCCGGACGATCCCACGACCTTCCTCCAGCCCTATCTGCCGGAGTACAACTACTGGGGCCCTCGCTTTGGACTGGCCTACCGAATTTCCGATAGCACCGTATTTCGTGCCGGATATGGGATCTTCCGAACCGCCGCACAGTTCGACAACATGAATATCCTGCAGTTGAACCCGCCGGCGGGCGGCAGCCTCACAGTGCGCAACGAATTGGTGAACGCGGCAGGCAACCCGATTGCGCCGATCGCGACGATTCAGAACCCGGTGCCGCGGGAGCTCTATCCCGACAAGCCCATCTTCAACGTTGTCACTGTGCCGTTGGACCGTAAGAGGCGGAACGCTTACGTGCAGAACTACAACGCCACGATTGCGCACCAGATCACCGGCAACGATTTGGTTGAGGCAGGCTGGGTGGCGAGCAAGAGCACGAATGTGGACACGAGTCTGCGCAACTTCAACCAGCCCGAGCCGGGACCGGGTCCTGTGCAAGAACGGCGTCCGTACCCGGAGTTCGCGACGATCCGCATGATGACCTCCGACGGCAATGGACTGTATCACTCGCTACAGTCGCGATACGAGCATCGCTTTTCGAATGGGCTGAACGTCACCGCCGCCTACACGTGGGGCCACATGATCGACGACATCACGGAGACGATTAATCGCGGCGGCTGCGGGTGCCAGAGCGCCCGGCTACGGGGCGCCTACGAGCGCGGCGACAGCGTCGAAGACCTCCGGCATCGCTTGATCATCGGCGGCGTGTGGGAGATCCCCTGGGGCAAACAGTTGAGCGGGGCGGCGGGGGCGGTTCTCGGCGGATGGCAGGGAGGGTGGCTGCTGAGCTTTGAGAGTGGCCAGCCGTTTACGGTGAGCCAGAGCGGGGATACACAGAATAAGGGAGGCAACGAAGCGTCACGTCCCCACACCTTGGGGGTGAACGCAAACCTGCCGGATGGGCAACGCAGCCCCTCGCGCTGGTTTGACACGACGACTTTCGTGCGGTCGACGTACGCGGGCGCTCCGGCGGCAAACGGCGTGTTCATTCCCGGCTCGGGCGGTTATGGCACGGCAGGCCGCAACGTTCTCCTCGGCCCGGGGGTCAATGCCTGGGATCTGTCGGTGAGCAAGAACTTCAAGATGCCCTGGAAAGAGGGGCACACTCTCATGTTCCGGACGGAATTCTTCAATGCGTTCAACACGCCGCAGTTCAACAACCCGGGGAACACCCTGGGGACTGGCGCGTTCGGAGTCATTTCGGGAACGCGAGGCCTAAACCCGAACCGCCAAATGCAGTTCGCATTGAAGTATCTTTTCTGATCTGGAGAGGGCAGCTGAGGGTGGCGATTCAGTATATACTTTGGTCGATCCCGAACACGCACATAGAAGACCTTGTTAGTCCCAGTTTACTCGGGGATTCAAATGCCCCGACCTTAATAGCAACTGCCCGGATTTGGAGGTTTCGATGCGGATTCCGTTTCTTTCACTTCTTCCCGTGCTTTTGATCGTCGAAGGCACGCCGCTGTTGGCTCAGTTCACCACTGCGAGTCTGGGCGGTACGGTGTCGGATGCGTCGGGCGCATACGTTCCCGAGGCTACGGTGACGGTTCGAAACGTGGACACGGGTTTCATGCAAACGGCGCGGACGGGCGCCACCGGTGCGTTTCTGTTCTCGCGCCTCCCCATCGGCGGCTATGAAATGCGCGTGGAGAAACCTGGATTCGCGCCCCAAACGCAATCGGGCATCCGCCTAACGGTGGACCAGATGGCCACCCAGAACGTGACGCTGGCCGTGGGTCAAGTTTCCGAGCAGGTCACGGTTCAGGCGGAACCGGAATTGATCGCCACGCGAACGGCGACTGGCGGCCAGCTCGTCAATCAGACACAGATTCGCGAATTGCCGCTGCAGGGCCGTCGGCCGGAGCGGCTGATCTACCTGGCGGCGGGCACTGTGGACCTCGGCCGCAACGCGTGCCGCATTTGCGGCCATGGGGGCGTGTATCCGGGCCAGGAAACCGCCGGCGTTAACGGCGCCGGCTTGGCGCAGGTTAACTTTCAATTGGACGGCACCTCGCACAACGACACCTATCTGAACGCCGGGCTCCCGTTTCCCAACCCCGACTCCGTGCAGGAATTCAACCTTCAGTCATCGAACTTCTCGGCCGAATATGGAAACGCGGCCGGCGGCGTGGTAAACATTATTACCCGGGCTGGTTCCAACGAATTTCACGGATCCTGGTTCCACTTCATCCGCAACGGGGCGATGAATGCACGGCAGTTCTTTGCGCCGGTGCAGGACTCACTCAAACGCAATCAGTTCGGCGGAGCCATCGGCGGGCCTGTTCTGAAGCAGAAGCTTTTCTTCTTTGGCACGTTCCAGGGTACGCGGCTACGGAATACGCCTGCGGGCCTGATCCGCTTTGTGCCCACCGCCGAGCAGCGCCGCGGCGACTTCTCAGGCTTGCTTCCACGGCAACTTGTAGATCCGGTTTCGCGGCAACCTGTGCCCGGCAACATCATTCCTTCTAGCCGTCTTAATGCCGTGTCGCGCTACTTTCTCGACTTCATCCCGCTGCCCAACGGCCCCGCCGGCCAAGTCACCTTTCCGGGATTCCCGGTGCAGCAGACCGAGAACCAGTTCATGCCGAAGATTGACTACACCAGCGGGCGGCACCAGCTGAGCGGACGCTATTATTTTACGGACTTCGACTACCCGGCGGGAATCGACAAGGTGAACATCCTTGCGGCCCGGATGGGAAACGCCGTGCGAGTGCAGAACGTGTCGGTCAATCACGTTTTCACCTGGTCTCCGTCTCTGCTGCTCACGTCCACGTTCGGCCTCAACCGCCAGCGCGGCGGGTCACTTTCGGGCGCGCCATTCAGTTTCCGCGACGCGGGGTCGAAGCTACTTGGACCTCAGGATTCGGAGTTGAAGTTTCCGCCGTCGCTTAATTTGAGCGTTACCGACGGCTTCTCGATCGGGACCAGTCATAAGGGCGATTTCGACCGGGGCGACTTTACGATCCGCGAGGTGGCAACGAAGCTCACCGGTGGTCATGAGTTCCGTTTTGGTGGCGAAGCTGTACGAGTAACCAACCACATCACCAACAGTTTTCAGATGATGGGAAACTTCACGTTTAATGGGCAGCTTTCCGGAAACGGACTCGCCGACTTTATGTTCGGACGCGCGTCCGCGTTCACGCAGGGTGGCGGCGAGTTTAAGGATCTGAAGGGAATCCGGTGGAGCTTTTTCGTGCAGGACAATTGGCGAGTCTCCAAACGGCTGGCACTCAATCTCGGTGTCCGATGGGATCCGTATTGGGCGCCGTACGACCGTCAGGGCCGAGTGCTCTGCTTCCAGCCCGGGATAAGCCAAAGGTCAGCGAGGTATCCGAACGCCCCTTCGGGCATGCTGTATGGCGGCGACCCCGGCTGTCCGACTGCGGGACACGAGGCTAATGTCTGGAATTTGGGCCCGCGGCTGGGCCTCGCTTATCGCATGACTGAAGACGGGAAGACCAGCGTCCGCGCAGGCGTTGGCCTGTACTACACTCCGATCCAGACGAGCAATTTCAACCCCTACACCAACATCGCGCCCTTCGCCGGAACGTTCTCCCTGCAGGACCTCGCGTTCGAGGATCCCTACGGCAGCAAAGGGATGACCAATCCCTTCCCACAGAACTTCGGACCGCGGGTTCCCGGCCCCGAATTCGTGTTCGCGCCGATCAACGATATCCGAGCCTATTTCACGAAGGACTACCGGATTCCTCAGTTGTTGACCTGGAGTCTTCGCTTGGAGCGGCAATTCGCCAAGGACTGGGTGACGAGCGTGGCCTATCTGGGCAATAAAGGCACCTTCATACAAGTAACTCTCGACGAGAATCCGGCCCTATACGGACCAAACGCCACCGTCGGCAACACACAACAACGCCGCAGGTACCCGGGCTTTGGCCGCGTAAGCCGCACGGAGGCCGGTTCAATTTCGCATTATCATTCGCTGCAATGGAATCTGGAGAAACGCTTCGCTCGCGGGTACTCGATTCTTACTAACTACGCGTGGTCGCGGACGATTGACGACGTCAACAACATCAATCCGTTCAACCGGCGCGTCTACCGCGGCCTGGCGGTTGAGGACGTAGAGCACAACTTCAAGTTCTCCAACATCTGGGATGTGCCGCGGCTTAGTGTAAACTCGAGCGCCGCCAAGCGATTGCTGCACGGATGGCAGCTCAACGCGATCGTTGTGTGGCAAAGTGGCTTCCCGTTCTCAGTCAACAGCGGGCGGGATAATTCCTTCTCCGCCGTCAATGGCGACCTTGCCGATTTTCTCGGGGGTGACGCCACCCTGAGCGGCCGATCGAGAAACGATCAGCTCTTCCAATGGTTCAATACGGCTCTGTTTACCGCCAACACACTCGGTACGTTCGGCAATTCGGGCCGGAATATCATCCGAGGACCAAAGTTCTTCAACACGGACCTGGGTCTGCTCAAGGACACGCCGATCACCGAACGCTTTCGACTACAGTTCCGCGCCGAGTTCTTCAACA
>DASRHX010000387.1:0-7512 GCA_035650295.1 Bryobacteraceae bacterium
CAACTCGAGCCCTGCCTGCATATCCTCCGTAGTTAACCCTTCGGCCCACTCGCCCGCACCAGGATTGCAGAAACAGCCTGTCCGCAGTGAGATCCTCGCTTCGCCCGCCAATTCTTCGACGCGACGGTAATCGAGCAAGTGGCCCTCTGGATCGTACAAATTCAGCGTCACGGTTCCGCCCCGCGCCTCCGTGGTTGCAGGACCATAGATTCGCACCATCGCGCGGCCATTGCCGTGGCGCAGCGAGATTAATTGCTCGAGCAGCCATCCGGTCAGGCACCGGACGCGTTCGCAGATCTTCTCGATTCCAATCGTCTCCAAATGACGCAGGCCGATCTCCACGGCGGGAATCGATAGGTAGTTCAATGTCCCATCCTCGAACGCAGCCTCATTCGCGGACAGTACGTGCGCTTGGGCATGCACCGATGCGAAATTCACCGTGCCGCCAGCGAACCATGGCCGCCGCAGTAATTCAAACGCGCCCTTCCGGATAAGCAGCGCTCCCACGCCCGTCGGATACCCGAACATCTTGTAGAAGGATACGGTTACAAAGTCCGGCTGCACTGCGTTGAGGTCCAACCGGTTTGCCGGAACGAACGCCGCGGCGTCCAGCAGTACGCGCCACCCCAGCTTCCGTGCCTTCGCCACCAGCGCCAGTGGATGTTTGACCCCCGAGAAATTCGATTGCGCGGGAAACACGAGCAGCTTTTCACCCTCGCCGCGCTCCTCTAATAAACGATCTATTTCCGCGGCGTCGAGCCGCAACTGGGGTGGTATCAAGGGAGCATAAGCAACCGTCGCGCCGCGCGTTCGCGCGAATTCGCGAATTCCATTCACCGAGTTGTGATTGTCCGCCGACGCCAGCAGCCGGCCGCCCGGTGCGAAAGGGAACGACTCGCCGATCAACTTAAGAGCACTGGAGGCATTCAACGTGAACACCAGGAAGTAATCGTCTCCGGCGTTGAAGAAACGCAACGCGCACCGCCGCGCACTCTCCACCAGATCCGTCATCGCCTGCGACGTAGGATTCGCCGAGTGTGGGTTGCCAAATACCGCGCCGCTCAACAGTTCCATGTGGCGCGAGATCTGAGATTCGGCGTGAAGTGAGCCGCCCGTGTAGTCGAGGTACACCTGCCGCTGATCGTCGAGCCGCCGGTACTCGGTCGCGCGCAATTCGTCCAAGAGAGCCGTCTCCCGGTAGGACGGATAGCGCGCGAGAAACTCCTCGTACACCGGTTTATTTCGGTTGCGGAACGATTCGCAAGTACGGCTTTGGAGACTTCCAGCCCCCCGGATACTTCTCCTTGGCCTGCTCGTCGGAGACTGCTGGGAGGATAATCACATCGTCGCCGTGCTTCCAGTTGACCGGTGTCGCCACCTGGTGCTTGGCTGTTAATTGAATCGAATCAAGTACGCGCAAAACCTCGTCGAAATTCCGTCCCGTGCTCATCGGGTAGGACAGCATCAACTTAATCTTCTTGTCCGGTCCAATGACGTACACGGTTCGCACGGTGGCGTTGTTGGCGGCGGTGCGGCCTTCCGATGTGTTTCCGGCATCGGACGGCAGCATGTCGTAGAGCTTGGCGATCTTGAGCTCAGGGTCGCCAATCATCGGGTAATTCACTTTATGGCCTTGAGTTTCCTCAATGTCGACAGCCCACTTGCTGTGGTTGGCGACTGGGTCAACGCTCAGACCGATCACTTTGCACTTACGCTTGGCGAAGTCCGGCTCTAGCCCGGCCATGTAGCCGAGTTCGGTCGTGCACACGGGCGTGAAGTCTTTCGGGTGCGAAAACAGGATCGCCCACCCGTCTCCGATCCATTCATGAAAGTTGATCTCACCCTGCGTGGTGTTCGCGGTGAAATTTGGTGCTTCATCGTTGATGCGTAGCGACATGGTCACACTTCCTCCCATCGTTCAGGTTCGTCTGTCTGCTGACAGATATCTATGATACCCATGCAAATTCGCGTGTGGGAGCGGCAGCTAAAAAATGAGAGACCAGGCCAGACGACTTGTAAATCAGATTTCTTTCAGAAAAGCTTCAGAGTTTTCCCCGATTTTCTTTTCCAAAATGCCGCGATTCTTACCAAGCGGTCGTACGCCGCTCGGAGCAAGGCCCGGCGCACGAGCCGACCGGACCAAACCGAAAAGCGAATCAAACCTCGGAGGTAAGCATGAAGTCTAGTTGTATCAATCCCTTGCACAACCCAGTCGGGCGCGCAACGGGAATGTTGATTGTACTCACGGGGCTCCTCGCACCCGCTCACGCGGGCGTGGTGGCGCTGGACACCTGGTATGAGTTCTCCTTCACGGACCTGGGTACCGAGGCTCGCGGATGCGATCCCGCGGACCCGCAAGGCTCATTTTGCTTCGAGAGCTCGGGCACGCCAACTCTCTTCGCCGACGCCCCGCCCTGGACCTTCACCGCACTGAGTGGAGCGAACCTGATTGTCACTGACGCCTTCCTTTCCGGCGATCAGTTCGAAGTGTTCGACTTCGGCGTGCTGCTCGGGCAAACAAGTGTGCCAGCCACTGACGTGGATTGCGGCGACGACCCGGAAGTTTGCCTCCAAACAGCCGGTATGAGCAATGCCCAGTTCAATCTCGCGCCGGGGAATCATTCGATCACCATTTCCTATCTCGCGGGAGATGGCTTCGGCGGCGCCGGCTATTTCAATGTACAGGCTGTCCCTGAGCCGTCGACTTGGATGACCCTGGGTTTTGGGATTGCGGGATTGCTCGCCTTCGGCGCCCGCGAACCACGCCGCCGCACAACCTATAGACGGGTGTTGAAGAGCAGGGCGGGGAAAACGTCCGTCGGCTTCACCTTGGTCGCATGCGCCACAGTCGCGCTGATGAGCACCGGCTTGATCACGGCGCAAAGCGACGGCTCCCGTTTTCTTGGAGCGACGTCGTCGCAACCCATCACGATCACAGCCGACGGCGCCTTCATTGCCGTTGCCAATCCGGACAACGACAGCGTCACGTTTTTTGACGTTCGCAACGATCGCAACCGGCGCCTTGCCGAGGTTCCCGTGCAGGACGAACCGAACGGCGTCGCAATGCTACCCGATGGCTCGAAGACCTACGCCGCTAACACGCTCAGCGGCACAGTCAGCGTGATCGAAGCCAGCTTGCGTAACGGCGCCATTCGGCGGCCCGAAGTTCATATTCCCGTTGGCGTCGAGCCATACAGCCTTGTGATGTCACCCAACGGCACGACGCTCTATGTTGCCAACGCCCGCTCCAACAGCGTCTCCGTAATCAATACCGAGACCGACACCGTCATCACCACAATCCAGAATGTCGGCCTGGAGCCGCGCGGCATGGCCGTCACCAATGATGGCGACTCCGACGACACCGATGAGAAGCTCTACGTGACGCAATTCCTCGCCTTGCCGCTCCCAACGAAGATCGATGGTTCCGACGATGCCAAAGCAGGATTTGTGACTGTGATCAACACGGGATCGAACAACATTGCGGCCACGGTCCAGATCAATCCGCTCGCCGACACCGGCTTTTTTGCAGCGGGCGACGCGCTCGCGCGCATCGCTCCCGGAGCGAACTTCACGTTCCCGACCGGTGCCTACCCGAACCAACTCAACGCGATCGCCATTAAAGGCAATTTCGCATTCCTGCCCAATACGGGAGCGTCTCCCAACGGGCCGGTGCGCTTCGACGTGAATACGCAGAGCCTGCTTTCGGTGATCGATACTGTCACCGAAACCGATGCCGGAAAGACGATCAACATGCACCGCGCCGTTGCCGATCAACCGGCGCCGCCGAAGCTGTTTCTCACCGTGCCTTGGACGATCGCCATGGAGCATGGCGCCAACGTGGGTTATGTGGCGAGCGCTGCCAGCAATGTGCTGGTCAAAGTCGCCTTCGATCCCGCCACGGGTGATGTCGCGGTTCAGCACGATCCCGCCGATGCCACGCGGGTATTGCAAATCCCGGTCGGGAAAAATCCGCGAGGCTTGGTGATCAACGCAGCCGACACGCGAATGTACGTCATGAACTACATCTCGCGCGATGTGAACGTGATCAATCTGACCCCGGAGAAGGAAGTCAGCATGGCGCGCATAACCAGCTCGCTGCAACCCGTGCCCGGCACGCTTGCCGAGAAGATTCAAATCGGCAAGGAACTCTATAACGCGAGCGTTGGAGAGTTTGACTCCGTCCCACTGGGCGGCCAAACCGTTAAAGGCCGGATGTCCAACAACGGTTGGGGATCCTGTTCCTCGTGCCATCCATTCGGTCTCAGCGATAACGTCGTCTGGATCTTCCCCGCCGGCCCACGGCGTACGATTCCGCAACACGGCGACTTCGACCAAACCGATGCCGACCGTTTGAAAATGCGCGTGCTCAATTGGTCCGCTAATCGCGACGAGCAGGAGGATTTCGAATTAAACATACGCGCCGTCTCCGGAGGCCAGGGCATCATTGTGCTTCCTGGCACGGCGGATCAGGATCCGGACGTCAACGACTTCACGCCGCTGGCCAACGGCGGCCGCAACCAGCTGACCATTCGTGGCATCGGCGGTTGGGATGCGCTGAAGGCCTATATCCAGTTCGGCATTCGTTCGCCACTGTCGCCCGTGGACGCCAACGAACCCGACGTCATCGCTGGGCGCGCCTTGTTCACCGCTGCGAACTGCCAAAGCTGCCATGGTGGTGCGCAATGGACCAGCTCTCAAGTGCGCTTCACCCCGCCCCCTGGAGCGGGCATAGTGACGGCTGGCCAGGTTACTAGCGAGCTACGGCAGGTCGGTACCTTCGACCCCGCCGCATTCAACGAAGTCCGTCAAAATGCGGCTCCGCCGCTGGGTGCGGCCGGCTTCGTACCGCCCTCGCTGCTTGCTATCGACGCCTTCCCGAAGACGTTCTTCCACAACGGCTCGGCCGGCTCGCTGGATGAGGTGATGAACAACGTCACGCATCGTTCCGCCGGAACCGGCGGTGTCGACACCCTTACTAACGCTTCCGATCGCGCGAAGGTTGTGAAGTTTCTTCGCTCAATCGACGCCAATACGCCCGTGTTCCCGTAACACCACCGCGTGGCGGCTTTGTTGTAATCCGGAGAGGCTTCGGCCTCTCCGGTTTTGCATTTCATGGGCCCACTTCACCCCCAGTCTGATACCCTGAAACTCAGTGTCATCGCCGTTAAACGTCCACTTGGAGGCCTATGAAGGGCCCCTCGACCTCCTGCTGGACTTGATCCGCAAGCAGCAAATCAACATCTACGACATCCCTATCGCGAAAATCACCTCGCAGTACCTGGAGTACATGCAGCGGGCCGCGGGCCTTTCGATCGAACTCAGCTCCGAGTTCGTCTACATGGCCGCCACTCTGATTCACATCAAATCCAAACTGCTACTCCCGCGCGACCCCGAACTGGAAAAAATAGACCCCGAAGAGGACCCACGGAAAGAGCTTGTCGACCGGTTGCTTGAGCACGAGCGCTTTAAGAACGCCGCCGAGATGTTGCAGCAGAAACGTCTGATTGAAGACGCCGTCTGGTCCAACCCTCAGATTGACCAATTCCTGAACGATGGCGAAGACCCCGGGCTCGCCGTAACGCTTCATGATCTTGTCCGCACCCTCCAGAAAGTCATCGACCGCGCCAAACTCCGTCCGCAATATGAGATCAAGACCGAGGATGTGACCGTCCCCGAAATGATCGTTTTCCTGCGAAAATCCATGAAGGAGCTTCGTACGGGCGAAACGATGTCCGCTGCCGAACTCTTCGAACGTGCACGCAGCCGCCGCGCCATGATCTGCTTGTTTTTGGCCATACTGGAAATGGTTCGCATGCAGGCCGTCGCGCTTACGCAGAAGGAGCTGTTCGGAGAAATTCTGCTCAAAAAGCATAAAGGCTTCGACGATCTCGAGGCCAACGAGCAAGCGCTCGAAACCATCCAAGAGGAATACAGCTAGTCCGCAATGAACGAGCAAGAAACCACGGCGCCTGAGGAAACTCAGGTTGTCGAAGAACAATCGATCTCCGTCGAGGAACTGGGTCTTTCCGAATCCGCTGTACCTACGGAAACGGAAGATTCGCGCCTCCGCGCCGTTATCGAAGCGGCCATCTACATCACCGATGAGCCGCTGCAGCCAAAACAGATTGCCGAGGGCCTTTCGCAACCGCAGGAGCGCATTGACGCGATCCTCGCCTCGCTTGTGGAAGAGTATTCACGCCCCGAGCGCGGTCTCTCGATTCGCGAGCTCGCCGGTGGCTACAAGATGGGGACAAAGGCGGAACACCATGAAGATCTAAGAGTTTTCGTCAAAAAGCTCAAGCCTCAGTTGAGGCTTTCGCTCGCCGCGCTGGAAACGCTCGCCGTCATCGCCTACAAGCAACCGATCACCGCCCCCGAGATTATGGAGATCCGCGGCGTGCAGGGCGCGGGAGTGCTCAAGACACTGCTCGACCGCAAACTTATCACCGCCGCTGGACGCAAAGCCGTTGTCGGAAAGCCGGTCCTTTACAAGAGCACCAAGGAGTTCCTCATCCAGTTCGGCCTCAAGGATCTCTCCGAACTCCCGACGTTGAAAGAGTTCGAAGAGCTCTCCCGGCTTGCGCTTGGCGATGAGAGTGATCTCGCGCCCGACAATGAGCCGACTGCGGCCGCGGCTCCCGCCGACGAGTCCATCGAGGAATCCGTGGCTGAGCAGAGCCCGGATCGCGACGAACCGGATTCAGACTCCTGATGCCTCTCGAACGTCTCCAGAAGATTCTTGCGCACCACGGCGTCGCTTCCCGACGTCACGCGGAGGAGCTGATTGTGGCCGGCAAGGTCCAGGTGAATGGCAAAACTGTCGTCGAACTCGGTACCAAGGCCGATGCTTTCATCGACGATATTCGCGTGGGTGGTAAGCCTCTCAAGCCGAAGTTCGAAAATATCTACCTGGCCTTTCACAAGCCGAAGAATTGCGTCACCACGGTGTCCGACCCCGAAGGGCGCGAGACCGTGATGAAGTTCTTCAAAAAGGTTCCCACTCGCATTTACCCTGTCGGACGCCTCGACTATGCGAGCGAAGGTCTCTTAATCATGACCAACGACGGCGAGCTTGCCAACGCCATCTCGGCTGCTCGCAGCCATGTTCCGAAGGTTTATCACGTCAAAACCAACCGAGCGCTTTCCGACGACCAGCTGACCAGCTTTCAAAATGGTGTCCCGTTGTTCGGCCGGCGCACGCACCGCGCTCGAATCAACCAGATCCGCCGGGGTGCGAACCCTTGGTACGAAGTTGAAATCATCGAAGGCCGGCAGAACCAGATCCGGCTCATGTTTCAGGTCTTCGGTGTCATGGTCGAAAAGCTCCGGCGCGTCCGCATCGGCTCGCTCTCGCTCGGAGACTTGCCGCCTACCGAATGGCGCCCCCTTACCTTTAAGGAACTCGGGGCGTTGCGCCGTGATGCCGGTCTCGAATCCAAATCCTCCCCACGGCCATCAAAAAAGCCAGTAAAGAAGAAGCCGTGACGGACTCGGAAATCCGAATTCTCCTCG
>DASRHX010000388.1:0-2958 GCA_035650295.1 Bryobacteraceae bacterium
GCCATTAACGGCGCTGTGCCGACAAACACTGAGAATGACGTCAGTCCGCCAACCCGTTGCAGCAGTGCCTCGTGGCGTTCCGCGTTGTTCTCGGAATCCTTGATGCCCACTACCCGCGGTTTGGAGGCAATTTCGCGGCAAACTTCAAGGGGCAGCGACACACTGGTGGTCAGCGGCATGTTGTACATGATCAGTTCGCCCGTCAGTTGCTGCGCCAGTTCGGTGAAATACCGCACACTTTGCTCCGGTTGGCGTTCATAGCGTGCGGGCGCATGGGCCACCACCGCATCCACCCCCATCTCGAAATAGCGGTTTCCGGCCTCCGCCGACTTCCGGACCATCTCCTCGCTCACGTTCGCGTAAACCAGCAATCGATCACCTGCGTAACTTGCGACAAGGCTGACCAACCGGTCGCGGATCTCTCGCGGTACTGAAGGCCCCTCGCCAGTCGTGCCCAGCACAAACACTCCGTGAACTCCGCCTTGCCAGAGAAAGTCAACCAACCGTTCCACCGCGGGCTCATCGAGTTTACCCCGCGGCGTGAGTGGCGTGACCATAGGCACAATTGCTCCGCCATGGTTCCTGCTCAACGCAGAAGCGCTCATACAGCCCAGCTTCCACTCCGCGAACCCTGAAAAACAATGTCAATGACATATCAAACCCGGTAAATGACTTGCAAAAATGTCCAGGGCAGAAACACCGATGTTCTTATCGGAAGGATTGTCCGCTACACAGCTAACGCATCACACACGCGTGCTCGCTCGGAACTGGCGCGGACTCATCCCCGTCCGTTTCCTGAAAAACCGGCTGAAGTAAAACTCACTTGAGAAGCTTAGTCGGGCCGAGATTTCCTTGATCGCCAGTCGCTCGTCACACAGAAGTTGTCGTGCCTGATCCAATCGCGTCCGCAACAGGAATTCGTGGACGCTCTCCTGCTGGAAACATTTGAAGAGCCGCTGCAAGCCCGACCGACTCACTCCCGATGCCTGCGCCAGCTCGCTTACCTTCCAGTCCCGCCGCGGATCCGCCATCACGACGCTGATCGCCCGTGTGAGAGCTTTCGGCACATTCACTTCCGGAATGCTAAAGATCCGGCGAGATTTTAGCAGCCGCCCCAGGATCTGCGTAATGATCGTGTGAATCTCCCACTCATAACCAGCTGGTCTACGCCGGGCAAGAACGGACAATTCCTGAAAGCCTTTTCGGATGAATTTGAAGTCCCTCTGGTCCAGCCTGAACTCGCCCTCCTCGCCCATTTCTTCACGCCACGCCTCCAGTTCCGGCCCCCCAAAGCGGAAACCGGCATTGACGATGCGTTTCCCAGGCAAAGGCGCGTAAGTCCGGGGCTTCTTCATGTCCACCAGCCAGCACCGCGGTCCCGGCTCCACTGGGTACGACCGTCCCGGCGTCTCCAGTGTGCCTTTGCCTGACTGAACCCAGAACAAATGCGCGCCGGGCTTATCCATGCCTTCGTGCCGGTCCGGCTCATCCAGGGTGACCGACCCTACCGAAAGCAAATGCCAGAACAATCGCCGCGCCCGCTGCGAAGGATCCAGCATGTAAAGCCTTGCAAAGGAATTCGACATGGCTCGGTAGTACTTCGTGCGACTCTCAAACTATATTCAGTGGCGCTTCCCTTCATAGCAAAATCTGCCGTTCATCCCTCAATCACATCATGTCGCTCCGTTGTATATAAATAGGTTTATAACAATATTTAATAGCACGACCTCCCCCAAGCTAAGGCCGCCGGAGCCGGTAGAACGTTGCTACGTTGGTCGCGAAAGTGGTGAATGTGTTTCGTCCACTCTTCACGACAATCGGGTTCGTGATGGTGGTCCACTGATTTGAAGGAAGCTCGGGCGTGAATTCCAGGGTTGCGCCCATTCCGGTCGCGGACCAAGACAGCTCCACCGCGTTGCCCAAACGCGTGACGTCGAGACGCAGTGGCGTGATGTCCGGCGGGCCAATCGTAAGATTGTCGAAGTGGATTTCGTCATTCACGGCGCTCGCGCGGTCGAAACGTTCGAGGCGGATCGAGCCGGCGGTGTTGGCTGGGGTTGTGCCATGGGAGATCGCGCCGAAGGAGACGCCGTTGAAGAAGAACTCCGATGTGTTGGCAGCGGTGTCGATTCTCACATACAGATCGTCCCAGGAATCAAGGCCGGTCAACGGCATGTCGGCAGTGATATTGTTTCCGACGCGACCGCGCGCGATGGTGCTGCCGCCATACCAGCGAGCGAGATTGTTTCCGCCTGGATCGTCAAAGACGATGTTCCAGAAAAAATCGCCGGTGCCGATGCCTTTCCTGATTTTGATCTGCGCGGCGATGACGCCGTTGGAGCCGGCGCAGGAAACCGAGTGAGTGGCGCCGACCTGGCCGCCGCCGCCGAGAATTTTGAGCTGACTGCCTTCAATGACCAGTTGATTGGTTGCACTGGCGCCGCTCCAGTTCGCGATGCCCATCGCGGTGAGATTACCATCGTAATAATCGAATGGTTCCCGAAAGCACGACGTGGGAATCACGTGGATCTTGACGGCGATTATCTGCGGCGAGTTTGCGGCGTTCGCGGAAGCGATTTGAATCAACGCATCGTAGTCGCCAACGGCAAGGCTCGCCGTACCGTAACCGACCGTCACGGTGCGATCAGGTCCCGGCGTAGCGGAATTCGCGGGTAAAACAGACAGCCACGGCACGTTGTCGCTCGTCGTGAAATTCAGAATGCCGTCGCCCGTGTTCCTCACGCGGACCACGTCGGCTGGGAGGCCCTGGCCGCGCTGCACAGTGCGCTCGATCAGCGTGGTGCTCACACCAATGGCGGGGGTTGGCGCAGTTACGGCGCCGCTCAGCATTCGGATGTTGTCGACGCGGCCGGTATCGCTGCCGGAGTTGAATTGCCACTGGAAGCGCAGCGCGACGTTCGGATTGTTCGTAACGGCGCTCACGCCGGCGAGGTTGAT
>DASRHX010000389.1:0-4603 GCA_035650295.1 Bryobacteraceae bacterium
AACCTGAGGCCGCCAGCCAAGACATGAAGGAGCGGAACCATGGATGAACGACGAAACGATGGGCGCCCCATCGACAAGTACATCTTGCCGCAGCTCGCATTCGAATACTCTGCCCTCGAGCCGCACATTGCAGGGCGGATCATGGAACTACACCACAGCAAGCACCACGCCGGATATGTCAGGAACGCGAATGAAACGCTGGAAAGACTCGGGGAGGCGCGCGTGAATGAGAACTTCGCATCGGTCGCCGCGCTCGAGAACGCGCTTGCGTTCAACGTGTCCGGCCATGTGCTCCACACCATCTTCTGGCAAAACCTGGGCCCAAACATGGGTGGCGAACCCATGGGTGAATTGGCGGAGCAGATCAAGAAAGACTTCGTCAGCTTCGCGATCTTCAAGAAGCAGATGATCGCCGCCGCGTCGACCGTGATGGGTTCGGGATGGGGCGCCCTTGTGTGGGAACCGCTCGCGAAGCGACTGCTCACGGTGCAGATCTACGATCACCAGTCGAACGTCACGCAGGGGGGGATCCCGCTCATGGTCCTCGATGCGTGGGAGCACGCCTGGTATCTGCAGTACGAGCATCGTAAGACCGACTTCTTTGAAGCGGTGTGGGCGCTGTGGAACTGGCCGGATATTGAGAAGCGATTCGCCGAGGCGAAAACCCTCACGCTCTTTTCGGCTCCAACTGGGGCCGAGGAGCAGGCTGCTGTTAGTTAGACCCCAGGTTCAGCGAATTCGAACGCAATGGAAGGAGCTCCCGATGGCTCAGTTTGTCAGGATAGGAACCCAAGCGGACTTTGCGGATCTCAAGGGAGGCCGGCTCGTCGAGGTTGGCGGGCATAGCCTCGCCGTTTTCGAGGTGGACGGCGGCTACTGTGCGATTGAGAATTCCTGCCCGCATGCTGGCGGGCCTTTATCGGAAGGCGAGCTGATAGGCGAGGTCGTGACCTGTCCCTGGCATGGCTCGCGTTTCAACGTGAAAAGCGGCGCCGTCCTTTCCCCACCGGCCACCCGGGGAGTCAAGACCTTCCCGGCTCGGATCACGGGAAACGACGTGGAAGTGCAGATCGGATAGGAACTTGCCTCCACGAAACTAACGAGAGTGAATCCGCCCGATGATCCAAGTTGACTTGCACGATCGACACGCCTACCTTCCGACAAAAGGAGGCGAAAAAAAGGAGGCGAATCATGCTTCGCAGCCAGCAGGCGGCAATTGGTATCGGTGTCGTTGCAATTTTCGCCGTCACGGTAATGGCGTGGCAGCAGCCGTCCGAAAAAGGCAGGAGTTCCCCGGCCAAGGAAGCCACACAACATGACTTCGACGACCAAATTCAAAACAACGCCAAGCGCATGCTCGAAGAGGGCAAGAGGACATTCCGGTTCGACACCTTCGGTTCCGAGGACTTCTGGGGCAGCAAGCTGCGGCTGCACGAGGCAATTGCCGGTCAGAAACTTGGCGGAGTGGGGAATGGAGTTAGTCCGAAGACTGCCTTGAGTCTGGGCTTGAAAGTTGATGCCGCGGCGCTTCCCGCCGAGTTGGTCGCGCAGATCAAAGCAGGCAAGGTAGATCTCGACGACCCGGCCACCACCGTCGCACTGCTCAAGTTGAACGCGGTTGTGGGCGTGACCGGTCTGTTCAATCCCCAAGGCAAACTCCGATCCATCGGCATCCAGTGCGCGCTGTGTCACTCGACAGTCGACGACTCGTTCTCGCCCGGAATTGGCAAGCGACTCGACGGTTGGGGAAATCGCGATCTGAATGTCGGCGCGATCGTAGCCGCGGCGCCGAATCTCAAGCCGTTCAGCGAGCTCCTCGGCGTGGATGTCGAGACGGTCAGGCAGGTGCTCAACAGCTGGGGACCTGGTCGCTACGACGCGGAGCTCAACATGGATGGAAAGGCCAGCCGGCCGGACGGCAAGACCGCCGCGACGCTGATGCCCTCAGCCTTCGGCTTGGCCGGCGTCAACCAGCACACGTGGACCGGCGGTTGGGGCACCGTAACCTATTGGAACGCGTACGTCGCCAACACACAGATGCATGGCAAGGGCACGTTCTTCGATTCGCGCCTTGAGAATGCTGAGCAATATCCAATCGCGGCCAAGGCCGGTTGGGGCCACAAGCGCGATGAAGTTGACTTGATCACCGCCAAGCTGCCTGCGTTGCACTTCTATCAGCTCGCGATGCCTGTGCCCCAAGCCCCCAAGGGCAGTTTCAGCACCGAAGGGGCGTCGCGTGGTCAGGCTCTGTTCAACGGTACTGCCAAGTGCTCCAGCTGCCATGTGCCGCCGATCTTCACCGAGCCAGGCTACAACCTTCACACGGCTGAGGAAATCGGCATCGATGCTTTTCAGGCCGATCGCGGGCCTGAACGGCGTTATGTGACCACGCCACTTCGCGCCCTGTTCGACACAGAGAAGCTTCACAAAGGCGGCTTCTATCACGATGGCCGCTTCGCTACGCTGTCGGATGTTGTCGATCACTACAACAGCTTCCTCAAACTGGGTCTGTCAGAGAAACAGAAGAGCGATCTGATCGAGTACTTGAAATCGATCTAGTCCAGGGCAATCGAGTCACGTGTGGCGGAGGTTCGCCTTTTCACGAAATCTGGTAGAAGATGCCGAGTTACAGAACCAAACTCGCCCGACGAGAAGAAGTCGCCGAAGGCACGATGGCCTTCTATTTTGAGAAGCCGGCCGGGCTCGATTTCAAAGCCGGACAGTTTCTGAACTACACTCTACTCGATCCACCGGAGACGGATGCGGAGGGCAACCTGCGCAGCTTCTCGATCGCCAGTGCCCCCTTTGAAGAAGACCTGCTGGTCGCCACGCGCCTGCGCGATACCGCCTTCAAGCGCGTTTTGAGAACCATGCCCCTGGGGACGGAAATCCAAGCGGAAGGGCCTTTCGGTTCCTTTACTCTTCATGTGGATGCCTCCCGGCCAGCGGTTTTTTTGGCCGGTGGCATCGGAATCACGCCCTTCCGCAGCATGATTCTCGAGGCCAGCAAAAAGAGACTTCCCCACCCCCTCTTCCTCTTCTATTCCAACCGCCGCCCCGAGGATGCGGCCTTCCTCCAGGAACTTCAAGAAATGGAAAGGCAAAACCCGAACTACAGATTCATCGGCACCATGACCAAACTGGTGGACTCGAAGCGGCCTTGGCACGGGGAAACCGGTTTCATCAGCGCGACGCTTCTCAACAGAGTGATGGGACATTTGGCGGCGCCGATTTACTACAGTGCCGGGCCACCGGCCATGGTGGCTGCCATGCGTTCTATGCTCACCGAATCCGGCGTCAGCGAGGATCAGATCCGCGCCGAGGATTTTGCGGGATACTAGCGGGGCGATGAACGGCTCTCAAATCCTGGGTCTTCTAGGGACCGGATTGGTGGCCGTTGCCTATGTTCCACAAATCAAGCATCTAATCAAAGAACACTGCTCGGCCGGCATCAGCGTAGAAGCATATTCACTTTGGTTCGCGGCGTCAGCCCTGTTTTTGACTCACGCAATGATGATTCGGGATCTCGTATTTATTTTCGTTCAGGTGCTGAATCTCGTTGCGATATCTATCGTCGTCATTTTCGCCAAAAAATATAAAGAACAAGTGTGCCTCATTCACCTAGAAGCCCATCTCAATCAACTTCATCAAAAAGATGAGCCAAGACCTTAGGTGGGGCTGCGGCCCGATTCAAAAGTCTGACGGATCTGGTCTCTTTGAATCTACGCTCTCATTGCCTGGGACATGTTCACGCCCTTCTTCTTGAGCCGGAGCCCGGAGCTCTTCTTACGATGAGACCCCCCAACCTCCCGTTCGGCAAGATAATGCTCACACGCCCGTCAGGAAGCCTGTCACCTGACTGCTCGCCACCACGTGGTCGCGGCTCGTTCGACTCTCCGAGCCGGACCTTGTACGGACGACCGACTTCGGCAGCTCCGAAACTCAGTTGTGGGAAGCCTAGATGTTCGGAAGCTGACTTTCGGACGTAGGACCCTAAAGGGTGGGCACACGCGCATCCTCCGGCTCGCCCGCAAACACAAAGTAACTAGAGCGGCAGAGGAGTATTGATATGCGTCACATGAAATTACGCGATCGGATGTTCGCCACCGTGGTCGGTTTGGCAACTCTTGCCGGGGGTTGTTCCTCGACAGACGAAAGCGGCGCCCCTCGGAGCGAGAAGGTCCTCGAGCCTCGGCAGGTTCTCAGCGACCTGGTCGTCGTAGCGATCGTCAGTCCGCCGCCGACATCCTTCGAAGGCGTGACGGTGAACCTGTCGAGTGCCGTCACGAACCCCGTCGGCACGCCTACCTATGCCTGGACTGCGCTGAAAAACGGCGCCAACTTCGCGACCGGGAATGCGGCGACCTTCAGCTTCACCCCAGACGACAATGGCCTCTACGCGGTCGCCTTGTCCGTGACGGACGATGCGAACACGGTCACGGGCAATTTGGATCCTGCCTTGACAGTGGCCAATCAGGCCCCGGTCGCTAACGTGACCGGGCCAACGACCGGCACGTCCGGGCAGTCGCTCGGGTTCACACTTACCGCGACCGACGCCGCCCTGGATGCAGACGGGGGATTTGTTTACACAATCGACTGGGAC
>DASRHX010000390.1:0-3802 GCA_035650295.1 Bryobacteraceae bacterium
GTTCAGTCCAATTCCCAATGCCAGGGTGAGCACGGCAACGACTGTGAAACCAGGGCTCCGGCGTAGCATCCGGAGCGCATAGCGAAGGTCTCCCATCTAACTAACAGACTGGACCCGCCGCATAATTGTTCCCACTCCCGAGCAGGATCAAGCCGCCACCATCCGAGCAACGATTCATTCCGCTCTCAGCGCTACCACCGGGTTCACCCCCGCCGCGCGCCAAGCCGGAATCAGACTCCCAGCGCCCGCGATGAAGGCGAGCACGGCAATCGCCGCCACCAGCATTTCCGGGTCTGTCGGCGTCACGTCGAACAATAGGCTTCCCACGCCTTGCCTCGCCATATATGTCAGCGCCCCGCCGGCGGCCACTCCGACTGCCACCAACACAGCCACCTCAACCATTACCAAGCGCACAATACCCCTTCGCTCAGAACCCAGCGCCAGGCGAATACCAATCTCGTTCCGCCTCCGCGCGACCGTGTAGGACAGCACGCCATACAGCCCAATCATTGCCAACACAACCGCCAGCGCACCAAAGAAGCCAGAAACCCACGCCAACAACCGCTCCCGCACAAGCCGCTCCTCGACCATCGTTCGCAGCACAAATTGGCCCATCCGGACAGACGGATACTCTGCTTGCATCACGCGCTGCACGGCGGCAATCGCGTCCTCCGCCGGGATCGATGAACGCGTCACAATCCTGATCCACGGACCCACGCGCGGATTCTGTGTCTGTGGCGCATACGCGATCGGCGGCATCTCTTCACGAAGGTCAAAGTATTTCGTGTCACCGGCGACTCCAACGATCTCATGAGGAGTCGGCGGATAGCCCGGTTCGCCTGTCGTCCGGAATTGGCGTCCTATTGCGTTGGCGTTCCCGTAGTACTTCCTTACGAAAGCCTCGTTCACGATCACCACGTGCGGCGACGTAGGCGTATCGCGGTCGGTGAAATCGCGGCCGGCCTTCAAGGGAATGCCCATCGTCTTGAAATAATCGGCGCTCGCCCAGGTAAACCTGCTCCAACCGCCGTCTTTGCCGGGCAGGTCTGGCGCGCGAAATGCTAAAGCCCAACTGCCGCCGCCCATGGCCACGTGTGTTGTCGTCGAAGCGTGCTCGATTCCGGGAACGGAACGCACGCGATCCAACAACTGTCGTTGCATCGAAAGCCGGGCTTCTTGCGCAACCTTCAGCGGAACGAAATTGATGAAATGCACAGCCACGCCTTCTTGACGGATGCCGGTTTCGACGGTTGTCAGTTTGTGAAAGCTGCGCACAAACACGAGCGCTCCCACTACCAGCACAAGCGACACGGCGATCTGCCCCGCAATCAGGAATCGGTGAAACAGGAATTGGTTTCGTCCAGCCGTCGCTCCACGCGCGCCCACGTGGATTGTGCCGGCCACATCTGCCTTCGCGGACCGCAGCGCCGGCGCAAGGCCAAACAGTAGACAGGTCGCCAATGCCACCGCTGTGGTGAATACCAGTACACGCCAGTCGGAGCTCAAATCCAATTGATGCTCGTCCTTCCCATTGCCGAGGTACCACAACAGCGTCCGGCTTAGCGTGCCTGCCAGCATCGCGCCCAATGCCGCGCCTGCGGCGGCGAGCAACAAGCTCTCCGAGAGCACCTGTGCGAGTAGCCTCTTCCGCGAGGCTCCGATTGCAAGCCGCACCGCCATCTCGCGCTCCCGCGACGCCGCTCGCGCCAGCATCAGGTTCGCCAGGTTTGCGCACGCGATCACCAGCACCAAACTCGTGATTCCCAGCAACAACCACAACGAGCGCTCGTACTGTTCTCGCAATCCGCTTACGCCGGTACCTGCCGGTGCCGCGGTGAGCCTGAACCGCTGCCACGTCGCCATACCGCTCGCCGCATACCCGGTTGGCGGTACCGCGGCGAACCACTGCCCGCTCGCGGCCTTCAAATGCTGCGCCGCCTTTTCCTCCGTCCATCCCGGCCTTAGGCGCCCCATCACGATGACGGCCCAGACATGCTTCTGTTCGAGACCATCCCCCCATACGTGCTGCACGCAATGCGGCACCACCACGTCGAACCGGTTTCCGACTTCCAACCCCAGATACTCCGGCGGCGTCACACCGACCACTTCGAAGAGCTTGTCGTTGAGCATAAGCTTTGCGCCAATTGCCGAATCCTGCCCGCCAAACTCCCTTTGCCACATCCCGTAGCTGATGACTGTGGGTCCAGGCGCGCATCCGCGCCGGTCATCGCCCTCGCTGAGCAACCTTCCGCGATACGGTTTCACGCCCAGCGTGGAAAACATGCCGCCAGTCGCCAGAACTCCCGGAATTATCTTTGCCTGCACTCCCTCGCCATATAGGAATCCGCTCCGGGACCAGGCGAACACTTTCGAGAACGCCTGCTGGTTGCGGCGGATCTCCTCCCAAAGCGGATTGGTCGCGTCATAGGGCCCGTCCGAGGTCCCCCAACCCTTAATGCCGCCATCCACGACCACCTGCATGATCTCGCCCGGCCGCTCCACAGGCAGGCTGCGCAGGCGCAGGGCATTCAACAACTCGAACATGGCCGTATTCGCACCGATTCCCAACGCAAGCGTGAGAATAGCCGTCACGGCGAACCCCGGACTCAGCCTGAGTTGCCGCAGCCCATACTTCAAATCGCCCCACACCGTGTCCAGCCATCGAACGGAATTCATCTCGTAAACCGCCTCTCTTGCCAATGCCCGGCTGCCCAACTTTTTGCGCGCGGCCGCGCGTGCATCGTCCGCACTCATTCCCCGGGCCCGATTGTCCTCGATCTCTTGCGCGAGATACAGCTCGAGCTCCTCCGCCAGTTCCCGATCCTGCCGCCGCCTCCGCCGCCACAACATGTCCTAGTCCTCCACCGGTCCCAGCACTTGCCCCACTGCGCGCACGAGTGATTCCCAACGGCTCCGCTCATTCGACAACTGCTTCCGCCCGTCCGGCGTGATCCGGTAGTATTTCGCCCGCCGGTTGTTCTCGGACGTGCCCCAGAAGGACGCGATCCAACCCTTGTTCTCCAACTTATATAGGGCCGGATAGAGAGATCCGTGCTCCACCTGGAGAACCTCGTCCGAGCTCTTCTCGATCGCGTGGGCAATCGTGTGCCCATGCGCCGGCGCCGCCAGCAAAGTCTTCAGAATCATCATGTCCAGCGTCCCGGCGAGCATGTCGCCACTGCCGTCACTCTGCTTTTTCCTAGCCATGAAACGCCTCTATCATTAGATTATCTAGTAAAGAGTATACACTTCCAGACACAAAAATAGCCCGCTTGGTTAGCAGGTTCCTTTCGATTTTCTAGATGTGAGCGGAGGGCACGGATCGACCGAGGCCGCTCTGGCCTCCTGAGTGAAACGCGCGGGGCGGTTCACGTCTCGCGTTTTCTCTGGCGGCAGAATCCTCGCTGTCTCGATCCCAGCCCATCGCTATCTCGATCTCCCCTCTTCCCCATCACTTACCACCCTCTCGTCATCCATCTCTCCACCCCCTCATGCCATCTTGTAGGCGATGGAAAACTTAGACACGACGAACATCCCCTCGCGCCTGAGCCGCGTCAAGGCGGCGAAGCCGCTCTCCGAAGCCCGGCGCGCTGCCAACCGCGAAAATGCCAAGAAATCCACTGGCCCCCGCACCGAAGCCGGCAAACGCCGCTCCTCCCAAAACGCCCTCGTCCACGGTCTCACCGCCCGGCACCTCACCCCTCTCGGTGAAGTCAGCGACGCCCTCGCCACCCTCGAAAAACAGTTCCTCGACTCCTGGAATCCCCAAACCCATTGCGAAGCCTCCCTCGTCAAGAACCTC
>DASRHX010000391.1:0-7700 GCA_035650295.1 Bryobacteraceae bacterium
GGAGAGTTCAGGGCGGCAGCGGCCGTTTGCTCCCTGCCAGGTTTGCCCAGATCGCCATTGGATGCCGCCAACCATTGCACGCTATTGCGCGCTGGCGCCGAGCGGTGGGCCGCGACGTCCAGCTCGAGAATCCGAGCCTGAATTGAGATCGCGAGTTCGAACAAAATGTGCCTCGCTCCGATACTGACGGGCGATGCTCGCTCCCGCCTTATTGGCGAGATCGAGTTTTGCACACGGCGAGGTCCGCCTCAAGTGCGGCCACCTCGCTCTTACGCCGCGCCTCGAATGCCTTCGGCAGCTTCGACTCCCGCCAGCGTTGGGCGCTCTTCTCTAACCATGCGGCCGCTTCGGGGAACCGCTCGAAACGCAGATAAACGCGGCCCACGTCACCGTAGGCCCGGGGCGAAATGGCAAGCGCCGGCGGTTGCCCCATCTCGGTTACCGCTGCATTCGCCAAAGCGAGCGCCCGGGCATCACCGGCTCGTGCGTACAGTGCAGCCAGTTGAACGTTCACCTGCACCCACTGTGAACGGGCGCCCGCGTAGGAGCCATGTCGCATCTCCTCCACCGCGGACCGTGCTGCCTCGACGCGCCGCATCGCTTCCTGGCTTCTGCCCAGAGAGGCCAAAACCTCACCCATCTTCCGATCCAGAAATATGGACTCCAGGCGGTAGTCGAAGTTCTTGGGATCCTCCGCCACAAGCTGCGTCACGACGCGGCTAGCCTCCTCCAGCAGCGGCAATGCCCGGGCCGCCTGCCGCGGATCCTCGAACAGCACAGCCCCCAGCCGGCGCTGCGCCCGGCACAGGTCGAATCCGGCCTTCCGGTCCGTGGGATCGCTCCGGCGCAGCGATTCCGCGATCTCCAGCGCCTTGCCATAGACCACCGCGGCGCCGGCCATGTCCCCCAGCCGGTTCCGCAGCAGATCCCCGAGCTCGCTATAGGAGAGCATGAGCGAAGTGCGATCCGGCGCGCTACTGGCGTCCTCGCGGACTAACTGCTCGTTAATCTCCACGGCGGCGCGATAGTTCGCGACGGCTTCTTCCAATTGCCCGGCGCCGATGTTGACCATCGCCAGACTGACATGCGCGGCGCCAACATTGCTTCGATACAGCCGCCTACCGGGATCCAGGGCCAACTGCCGCCGGGCGAAATCCATGGCTTCGCCCGCCGTCTCCGCCGCGCTCTGCGTATCTCCGGCCCCGGACAACGACGTAGTCATGTTGGCGTGAAGCTCGATCGCCAGGTCGAGGACTTTCGCATCGCGCGGCGATTCCTTGAGCAGGCGGCGGGTGATCTCCCGCGCTTGAGAATAGTCGCCCATCGATGCCTTGGCCTCGCCCATCGTCTTGCGCACCTGGCCCAGCCGGAGGTAAATCCACCCGAGTTGGAGATCCGCGCGCGGGTCGCCCTGGCGCATCAGAATCGTCAGGATTTCCTCGGCGCGAGTGTAGCTCGCCAGCGCGCCTTGTGTATCGCCGAGGTGGCTGAAGATAGGACGCCATTGCACGTCGCCCACCCTTTCATACGCGCCGGCCAGTTCCCATAGCAGCCCTGGATCTCCTCCCGCCTCCTTTCGTAGATTCTCCAGGTAGGTCAGCGCGGTCTGCACGATTGCCCTGCGTGCTTCCGTAGTTCCCGGAACGTTCGCCACCCGGTCGTGCACGTCGAAGACGAAGGCGTTGGCGAGCTGCCGCACCTGCTGGAAACGGCGCTCGGCGCGGCGCGCCTGATAAATCGTGGAAACGCCTCCCGCCGTAAGGCTCGCGATCACGAGCACGCCGGCGGCCAGACCGATCCGGTGACGCAGCGCAAATTTCCCCGCGCGGTAGGACATGGTGTTGGGGCGCGCGCGCACCGGCCGGCCCTCCAGGTGCCGCCGTAAGTCTTCGCTGAGCTCGGCCGCGGAGCCGTAGCGCCGCTCCGGCTCTTTCCTGATCGCCATCGCGACGATGGTGTCCAGGTCGCCTCGCAGTTGGCGGTTCCCGGCGCGCTCACTCACCGGCGGAGGTTCCATCTCGCAGATCGAGCGGTCGAGCGCCAGCGGAGACGAGTTGTCCGCCGCCTGACCGCGCTCGCCACTCAGCATCTCGTAGAGGACCAACCCCAGAGAGTACACGTCTGTCCTGGTGGTGACGGCGCGGTGGCGCACCTGCTCGGGGCTGGTGTAATCCGGAGTCCACAGCATCGCGCCAGTAGATGCGGTCCCCGAACCGGGCAGCGGGCTGAGCAGTTTGGCAATGCCGAAATCCAGCAGCTTCACCTGAGCCTGGCCCGATCCGTCCCTGGCCACCAGGATGTTGGCCGGTTTTAGATCGCGATGCACCACCAGGCTTTCGTGCGCGTAATGCACCGCCGCGCACACCTGCTGGAACAACTCAATACGCTCGCGCAAACTGAGACCGTGCGTTCGGCAGAATTCGGTGATCGGGATGCCCTCGACGTACTCCATGGCGAAGTAGGGAATCCCGTCCTGGTCGCCTCCGTCAAGGAACCGGGCGATATGGGGATGTTCGAGCTCCGCGAGAATTTGCCGCTCGCTGCGGAAGCGCTCCCGCAGCACTTCCACATCCCGCCACCACGGAGCGACTTTCAGAGCTACCGTCTTGCGGTACTGATCGTCGTCCCGCACGGCTTCGAACACCATGCCCATGCCGCCGCGCCCGATCTCGCGCACTACGCGATAGGGGCCGAAACGGCGTCCGATCCAATCGCCTGCCAAAGTCGCGGTTTGCGCGACGCTTTCGATCGTCCTGGTAATGCGCTCGGCGGCGGAGGGAGCGTGGGCGAGCATCCTGGCGACATGGCTCCGCAGGTCGGCATCATCGGTAAGTTCGCGGTCTAAGAAGTGGTTCTGCTGGTCACGGGGTAGTTCAACCGCCGCTGTGAACAGCTCGACCGCCCGGCGCCAGCGGTCTTCCGTCAGACTCATTCGTACGCCCTCATCTATACAAGCGAAAAAATCACGCCGTTCTTTCAGACCGTGTCCGTGGACATGGCCTGACTGAGCCAGGCCTCCGCCGCGTGCTGTTCCCGGCTGATCGTGGCGATGGAAACTCCCAGCAGATCCGCCAACTCCGCTACTTTGAACCCGCCGAAATAGCGCAACTCGAGCACTTGCGCCATGCGCGGGCTGAACAGCGCCAGCTTCCCTAGGGCTTGATCGAGCGCTAGAAACTCGTCGGTGCGATTCACGGCATAAGTGAAGGTCTCATCCAAAACGAGATTGACATTGCCGCCACCGCGTTTTTCCGCCTGTACGCTCCGCGCGTGATCCACCAGGATCCGGCGCATGATCTGCGCCGCCAGCGCGAAAAACTGTTTGCGATTCGCAAAGCTCGACTCGTCCTGTTTCACCAGGCGAAGCCACGCTTCATGCACCAGTGCGGTGGGCTGCAAGGTGTGGCCGCTACGCTCGTGCCGCAGGTAGCCGTCGGCAATCTTGCGGAGCTCGACATAGACGATAGACATCAGCGAGTCTAGAGCGCCGCCATCGCCTCCGGCCCATTGCGCAAGCAGTTGCGTTACGTCCCCGCCGCAAGCCACAGGCGCGTCTCCCATCGCACCTGAGTTTATCAAAACGAATTCTCGCGTAAAAAAGCGGCAGCCACTCCGCTCGTATCAGTAGAAGCTCATCGAACAAAGCAATCGAGCCCAGCCAACCAGAAAGGAACCTACCACCATGAATCGCAAAACGATGTTTGCTCAGTTACTTTTCATCGTCACCGGGATCGGTTCGCCCGCTCTCCAGGCCCAGCCGGCAAACGATCCCTTGATCGGAACCTGGGTTTTCAAAGTCGAAGAGTCCCTGGAAGGCCTCCCCGGGTTCCTCTCAATCATGAATTACCACTCTGGCGGAACGATGTCCGAGACTCCCAACGTCCCGACTCTTGCTGAAAGCATGGGTCAGGGAATCTGGGTGCGATTCGGCCATCAATACTCGGCGGTCTTCCAGTTGTCCATCTTCGATGAGCACCAGGAATATGCCGGGATGGTCCGGGTACGTGCTTCGTTGATCCTGGCCAGTGAGGATAGGATCAACGCCAAATTTGCTGCCGACTTAATTCACCCGGACGGCTTCGTCGAAGCGGATATCGATTACCAAGAGGGCGTCGCCAGCCGTCTGAGGCTCGATTCCATGGCCGCCGCACTTCCTATGCAAACTAGCCTGAACTCGAAATCACGCGGTGGACGCTGGTCGAACACCAGGAATTTGCGCAGGTCACTCCCCAACTGTTCTGTGCCGCGACAGTAACGAGCCGAGTGATATCCGCCCCACGCTTGCTCTAGTGAACACAAGGAGAAACGAGCATGAGATCCCAAGCGAGAGTTTCCGGCCTTTTCATAGCCGCGGTGCTGGCGCCCATATCATTGGAAGGATCGTCTCTGTCCTACAATGCCACCTACAGCTTTTCCAACGCTCCGGGGAGTTTTTTTGATCAGTCCCACGAACTCCAGAATGCGCATAGCAATGACGCCCTGAGCTTTCACCATGACAACGGAGGGAGCCTACCCTACTTTGGCTCGGTATCCGCGGATGTCAGCTTTGGAAGCATGCGCGCCTTTTCACATACGTCTGGCGGCGATGATAATCCTCCGGGTTCCACGTTCAGCGCCACCACCGGCGTTCACTTCTACGATTCGATTACCATTCACGGGGCGTCCTCAGGCTTCTTGAGCCTCAACGTCTCTATCCACGGATGGCTGGATACATCATCGGGACCCCAAGACGAGGCGCTCGGTATTTTCCAACTCTGGACGTTTACCGCCGGGGGTGGCGTTCAAACGAATTACGGCGGTATCGGTATGCATTCGGGACTTGGAGCGCCGCCGGGCGTATCCCCATATGGCCTGCTCGACAGCTTGGGAACTGCTGTCGGTTTTGGACCGGACAGTGATGGGTATGGCTTTCACGGGCAAGGTAACGTCCTGATTCCGTTCAACGCCAGCAGCTTTGATCTCCTTTTCGGTTTGAGCGCGGTCGCCAGTTGCTATAGCCCCTGTTCCGCGACGAGCGATTTCGGGAATACCGCAACGATCGGCGGCGCCACTATTCTGGATTCTCAATTCGTCCCGATTGCCGGCGCCTTCCTGACATCGGATTCGGGCTACAGCTACCTGGCTGATCCCGGACCCACCGGAGATGTTCCGGAACCTGCCTCAGCGATTCTGACGGCGATTGGGCTTGGAGTCTTGGCGTGGGGCTATAGGAGCAAGACGAAATGAAAGCCATCCTTGGTTTCCGGCCGGCTATGCACTCGTGCCGTTCAACGGCAGCGCCGGGTTGGTGGTCCGGGCATCGCGTTGCGCGGCTGTCGGTGTTCTGCTCGGAGGACGGCACACTCACAGCCCCGCCGGATGCATGTGCCGTGGGGTTCCATTTTCACGACATGCGCGGCCGCATCGTGAAGCAGTCGGCGGCTACTCTGCCACCGGGTACCACTGGCTTTCTCGACATTCGATCGCCGGAAGCCGGAGCGGCAACCGGCGGGCGCGTCGGGATCATGCCTTGCCTCCGTATAGAAAGTGGCCGCGCTTTTGGCTTAGGTGGTAGATCCGTCGCTACCCACTCGCCGGGCGAGAATCAACTTCCGCCTGCGCCGTTGCAGGCGCTCATGGCAAGAGAGATTCAATCGCCCTCCCGCCCTAGCGCGGCTTATTTGGCCCAGAGTATGCGGATGCGGTGGCCGATTCGCTCGCACGCTGCTCGTTGACAGCGGGCTTCAAAACGGCGAACCGGGCGCTTCAGTCCGGATCCTCGAGCAACTGACGGGATGGTCCACGCAATTCATCAATACGAGGTGATCTATCGGATAACGTTGTTGCCGCGAGGAGACATGAAAATTCAAATCAAAGGAGTAGCGAAATGAGAAGACTGAGGAAATGCATCGATCCCGGGCGGTTTCTATATTCAAGCGCCGCGCTGGCAGTGCTCGTGTTGACGCAAATCGCCGCGGCGGAAACAATCCAGACCGTCGCCGCCGGCCTGGACAATCCTCGCGGGTTGAACTTCGGGCCGGACGGCGCTCTCTATGTAGCTGAGGCGGGCCGGGGTGGGGCGGGCCCCTGCGCCCCGGGCCCGGAGGGTACCCGATGTTACGGCGCTACCGGCGCCATCACGCGGATCGATCTCCGCAGCGGGCAAAAGGCCGGAGTTGCATCGGGGCTGCCTTCGCTCGCCGGTGAGGCGGGCGACTTTGCCATCGGCCCTCACGACATCGCGTTTGTAGGGCTCGGCAATGCTTCGATCACCATCGGCTTCAGCGGCGATCCGCGAGACCGCCAGCTTCAATTCGGCGCGGCGGGCGCAAGCCTCGCCAGGTTGGCCGGTATGCAGGCAGGTGGCAATTGGCGCCTGGGAACCGACCTCGGCCTCTATGAATCAGCCAACAACCCAACCGGCGATGAAGTGGACTCGAACCCGTACGGTATGCTGCAACTGCCGGGCAAGCTGATTGTCGCCGATGCCGGCGGCAATGATCTGATCCAGGTCAACGCGAACGGGTCCATCACCACACTGGCCGTTTTTCCCGATCGCCTCGAGGACGCTCCGCCTTTCCTGGAACTACCCCCCGGCACGAAGATCCCGATGGATGCGGTGCCGACCAATGTCAGCCTTGGCCCCGATGGATACTATTACGTCGGCCAGCTCACCGGATTTCCCTTTCCAGCGGGCGGAGCGAACGTTTACCGCGTGCCGCCGGCGGGAGGGACTCCGCAGATTCACGCAGGAGGATTCTCGGCGATTATTGACACTGTATTTGGACCGGACGGTTCGCTCTATGTGCTGGAAATCGCGAGGAACGGGTTGCTCGATGCCTTCATCAACAACAACTGGACGGGCGCGCTGATCCGCGTTGCTCCGAACGGGACGCGTTCCGAACTGGCGGCCGGCCAGCTCATCGCTCCTGGTGGCGTTGCGGTGGGCAGCGACGGCAGTCTTTACGTCACAGTCAACAGCGTTTATCCCGGAACCGGCGCCGTGCTGAGGATTAAGCAGTAATCAACCCGTTGGCTGCGCTGCGGCCAAGTAGGGTCGTCATCCATTGACGACCCTACGGAATTCTGGGGCGAACTACCCGAATGAGTTTGGTGGGAAATGGGCTCGAACCCACGACGTGCAGCTTTGAAATCGACTGTAGTTTTGTGTTGCCATGTAGAAGCATTGCACGCTGTCAGCACATCAGATAAATCATTCTATAAAAGGGGATGTCAAGAGCAATATTTCCCCGGCGGCGGGAAGCCGGGCGAAGATTCGCCTTGGCTTTCAGCCCCTCTCTCGCGGATTACTGCCTCTGGCGTAGCGCAGAGTGATTTGTGTCGCCGGAAACGCAGCCGCGCGCCAACAGGGCGGCGTAGCGAAACCTTGACGGCGAGGACCGTATGCGACGAATCGAAGACTCATGGATTCGGAACGTGACCCGAGCTCGGAGACCGCCCACGCGAGGATCATCTCACCCAACTCCCGTGGTCGGTACATACGAAGAAAAAATGTAGAGTTCTTCCAACAAAACTTGACAGGGGCCCGGCGTCTCATAGAAGAAGGGCCCATGGGAGGTGACGACTCCTAGAAGCTCCTTGCCCTAGAGGAGAACAGGCTTTGGGGACTTCCCTTTGGGCGGCTCGTCCTCGGCGTCGACCACCTGAATGCGGACTGATTGCGAAGCCGACGCAGTGAGTCCGTCGGCATCGGTGACGGT
>DASRHX010000392.1:0-4484 GCA_035650295.1 Bryobacteraceae bacterium
GGCCCCGTGCTGGCAGAGACGGATCGCGACCAATTCGCCATCAAGCGCATCCTCGACTTCTATCACTCCCAGCCAACCGACTATGCCGACTATTTCGAAGCCGCATGGCGGTACAAGCACCGCGTGGCGCTTGGACATCCGATGGCGACGCTCGCAAGCGCCGCGAGAGCGAAAAAGGTCTCGCCGAAGTATTTGCCGTTTGTTTGGCGGATCCTTGGTGAATCGGTCGCTCCGCCGCAAACGCGAGCCGCTGAGGTTGGTCCGATCGCGAAGCTGCAAGCCATGTGGACGGCCTTGCCTGCGCCGGCATCCATGAAGCTCAGCGCCGAGGAGGCGGAAAGCCTTCGTGCGCGCTACGTTGAGATGCGCGATTTCGTGGTCCGCATCCGCAAGAACACGGCGATGCAATTCACAGCACCGCTGGTGAGCGGTCCCCCTGCTCCCCCGCGTGACCCGGCCGTCGCGGGGCAAGCGGCTGGTGGCTACGGCCGCCGCGGTGGACTGCCCGCCGCATCACAGCCGCTGCTGACCTGGAAGTACAACCAGTTCAATACTCACCGCAGAACATTCGATCCAGGCGCTCTGCGGAACGATACCGACGCGCCTGAACAACCGCCGAAGATCCCCTCATACGCCGGCCTCCATGCGGAAGCCTCCGGACGCTGGGCCGCCGTCATGAAGACGGCCCAATTGGCCGACGCTGATTTGGTCGTTCCCGCAGGCCAGCGTGCCCGCTATGAGGAATCCTTCGCGCGCTTCGCCAATGTCTTTCCCGATGCGTTCTATGTCCAGGAACGGGGCAAGTTCTTCCCAGACAATTCAGCCGATGCCGGACGCCTGCTGAGCGCGGGCTATCACAGCGTCATGGGCTTCTGGCGCGATGACAATCCGCTCGTCGAGTTGATTCTCGACGAAAAGGGCAAGAAGGAGTTGGACAGGCTCTGGACGGAGTTTGACTTCTACGCCAGTCACACGGCCCGGACCTTCATTCAGTTCTACTTCAATCAAGCCGGCGAGGTTCAGGGCGGCGGCTCTGAGGCAGCCTTGCCGCGCCCGGTTGGCAGGGAAGTTACCGACTCTTCCGTGATCGCAGAAGTTCGGGATCAATACGTTGCCTTGGCCAAGGCCAGCGGCAACGGCATCGCCGCGGCCTGGATGCCTCAGCATTTCGATCGCATTGACTCGACGCTTCGGTCCCTCGAGAAGATGCGCGCCGCCGCTGAACCGATTCAGTTGGAAGCGCTGGCGACGTTTGCGGCGCGAGCCTACCGCCGGCCGTTGACCAGGGCGGAGCGCGATAGCTTGCTGGTGTATTACCAGAGGCTCCGGAAGCAGGGTGCCCTGTCGCATGAGGATGCGATGCGCGATGCAGTCGCCAGTATCCTGATTTCTCCGGTATTCCTCTATCGCGCCGATCTGCGGGATCCGGCCAAGGGTTTCCCAGGTGGGGTGTCGTCTCGTGCTGCAATCCCGCTCTCTGGATACGAACTCGCGAGTCGCCTGAGCTATTTTCTGTGGTCCAGCATGCCCGATCAGGAGCTGTTGAACCATGCCGCCACGGGCGACCTGTCACAGCGGGACGTGCTGACTGCCCAGGCTCGCAGAATGCTGAAGGACCCGCGCTCGCGCGGCCTGGCGACTGAGTTCGCCGCGAACTGGCTCGATTCGCGCCATTTCGACACGTACAATTCCGTAGATCGCGAACGCTTCCCGAATTTCACCAACGATCTCCGAGAGGCCATGTTTGAGGAGCCGGTCCGGTTTGTCGAAGAGGTGATTCGGAATAATCGCTCCGTCCTCGATCTGCTGTATGGCAATTACACCTTTGTGAATCCGGTGCTCGCCAACCATTACGGCATTCCCGGAGTGACCGGCAAGAAAGATGACTGGGTTCGCGTCGATGATGCGGGAAAATACGAGCGCGGGGGCCTGCTTCCCATGGCCGTGTTCCTGACCCAAACTTCCCCGGGCCTGAGAACCAGTCCAGTCAAGCGCGGGTTTTGGGTGGTTCGACGGCTCCTGGGCGAGGTGATTCCTCCTCCGCCACCAAAGGTTCCGGAGTTGCCGCAGGACGAAGCCCAGACGGATGCGCCACTGCGCGACGTGCTGGCACGGCATCGCTCGAATCCGCTTTGCGCCGGATGCCATGCACGATTTGACGTATTCGGATTGGCGCTGGAAGGGTATGGACCCGTGGGCGAGGCCCGGACGAAAGACCTGGCTGGCCGCGTCATCGACGCTTCGGCCACGTTCCCTGGTGCATTCCAGGGCTCTGGCTTCCGGGGCGTTCAAGCGTACATCAAGGAAAAGCGTCAGCAGGACTTCCTGGACAACATCAGCCGCAAGCTGTTGTCGTATGCCCTGAGCCGCTCGCTGCAGCTATCCGATGATCCGGTCGTCGCGCAAATGAAGACGCGGATGAGCGCAACAGGCTATCAATTCGGGTCTCTGGTTGAGACCATCGTGACCAGCCGGCAGTTTCTGAACAGACGACGACCCGAATCCATTCGACTCCAAGCAGCGCATTGAGAAAAGGCGGGTGACATGTCCGAGAAGCTCTTGCCGCAAAACAGAATCCCCCGAACCTTTGCCCGTACCATCTCGCGTCGGGCGGTGTTGCGCGGCGCGGGAGTGGTCATGGCGCTGCCGTGGCTCGAATCCGTGCGCGTGCTTGGCGCGCCCGCGCCCTTCCCGAAGCGCTTCGGCGTCATGTTCATGGGATGCGGAATCAATGAAGACTATTGGAGCGCGTCCGGCGACGGCGCGGAGATGACACTCAGCAAGACACTGTCCCCGCTGGAGCCGTTGAAGCACAAGATCAACGTCGTCGACGGGCTGTTCAACAAGGCCGCCACAGGTCAGGGCATTCATCCGGCTCAGACAGGCAGCCTGCTCTCGGGCGCGCAGATTGCCAAGGGGGCCGTTCTGCACTCCGGCATGAGTGTGGACCAGATGATCGCCAACACGATTGGCCAGGATACTGCGCAGTCGAGCATCGTTCTGGCTTGTGATCCGCCCATGACCGGCTATCACGAGACCAATTTCTCGATGGCCTACAGCTCGCACGTCTCGTGGCAGAGTCCTTACTCCCCCGTACCGGTGGAACTGTACCCCTCGCTGGCCTTCGACAACTTGTTCGAGAACCGCGGCAGTCTCCGCAGCCTGAGCATTCTCGACCGGGTGAAGGAAAGCGCCGAGACCATGGGCAAACAGGTCAGCGGCACCGACAAGAACAAGCTCGACGAATATCTCACGAGCGTCCGGGAAGTGGAAAAGCGCGTCGAGGGCATGCGCAAGAGCAAGGATGTGGCCGAGGATAGGGCAAAACTCAAGAACACCGCGGCCTTCACAATGGAGCGTCCGGCCAATGGCTTGCCGGAAGACTTGCGAGACCACGCCAGGCTGATGTGCGACATCATCGCCATCGCCTTCCAGACAGACAAGACCCGCGTCGCGTCGCTGATCATCTCCCGCGATCTGTCCGCCATGTATTATCCGTTCCTGGGAGTGACCCAAGGGCACCACAGCGCATCGCACAACAACAATTCGGATGGCTACGAAGCCATCTCGCGCTGGCACGTGAGCCAGTTCCAGTATCTTGCATCGAAGTTGGATGGCATGCCGGAAGGCGATGGCACGGTACTGGACAACTCATGCCTGATGTTTCTTTCCAGCCTGTTCGTTGGCCGTACGCACGACAACAGCCGATTGCCCGTGCTGCTCGCCGGAGGCCTCGGCGGGACGCTCGAGACCGGCCGCTCGCTCGATTATCTGGGCCAGCCCGCGGAGAATCGGAAAATGTGCAGCTTGTACCTCTCCCTCATGGATCGGATGGGCGTTGAGTTAGATCACTTCGGCGACGCCGATTCGCGGTTGGCGCGCCTGTAGACGGCCAATGTCCGACGAGGGGGCGCATCGATTTGACATACGTGAACCGACGGGTGTCCGGCCCGGGAGCGGCGGCGACGCGTTACGAGCCCTGTCGCAAAGTTTGAACCGCCCGGTCAGCCGATCTGCGTTTGCCCGTCACGTTCCGAAGGCTATCGAACAAGTTCGAGTAGCGATCAGCCCGCGCGCCTATTGTTGCCGCAGAGCAATCATCGGATCGACGAGTGAGGCGCGGCGCGCCGGAAGGAAACAGGCCAGCCCGGCGACCGCCACGAGCATCAGCGAGACCGCGGCGACGGTCGCGATGTAGTCCGGCCGAAAGCCGTAGAGCAGCGTGGCCAGCACGCGCGACGCGATCGCCGCCACTCCCTGACCAATGACGAGGCCACAGAGCGCCAACCCCAGGCTCCGTCTCCCAAACGACAGCAGGATGTCGCTCGGGGTCGCTCCCAGCGCCATGCGCACGCCGATCTCGTTCGTGCGCTGCATCACCGCGTAGGAGAGCACACCGTAGATGCCAATCGACGCCAACAACAACGCCAACGCGGCGAATGCGCCCAGGAGCGCCGTGCTTTGCGTCGCCGTCGAGAGTTGAC
>DASRHX010000393.1:0-2101 GCA_035650295.1 Bryobacteraceae bacterium
GGACGCTCAATATTTCGTAGAGCGCGCCGTGAGCGGTTGGCGTATCCGCGCCTACCGCCTTGCCTGCCCGATATGAACCAGCGGCGTCGCAGCAAGGTCCGGATCGATCGGTGGCAGTGTCTGCGGATCGCGCCAGCCGTCCATCAGCGACACCTGGTGCACGCAGCTCACCGTGCAGTGCGGCGCGCAGCCCTTCTCGGTCTGGTATTCGCGGCGAATGTCTTCCACCGTGTATTGTTCGATCGGCTTGTTCGGGTAGCCGCGCTGCTGCGAGCAGTAGTGCACCAGCCCGTCTTCGCAAATGTAGAGATACCGTCCGCCGGCTCGACAACGCCAGTCGTTTGTGCGCCCATCGGCGATCGCTTCCTGGAACCGGTTGAAACGCGAATAGCTTCTCTTGTTGAACTCCTTGATCGTGTTGAACACCTTCCGCTCACGCTCGGCCAGCGGACGGAGTTGGCCCGTGCCGTCGTGAATGATGCCTACCGTCGAGGTGAACCCAAGCTCAATCGCGCGCTCAGAAACAGTCAACGCGTCTTCGGGAGTGTTGATGCCGCCGCCTACTACCGAGTTGATGTTCACGTGAAACTCGGCGTGCTCGGCCAACATCTGAAGCTTCTTATCCAGCACTTTCAGGCTCTTCTTCGACACATCGTCGGGCATGATGTTATCGATCGAGATCTGCATGTGGTCCAATCCCGCGCGGTTGAGCGCGCGAATCCGGTCCGGCACAAGCAGATAGCCATTGGTGATCATGCCGGCCAGTGCACCCACCTTGCGCATGCGGGCGATGATCAGGTCAAGCTCGGGGTGCAGCAGCGGCTCGCCGCCGCTAATCGTTATGATCGTCGTGCCCAGGCGGCCCAGATGATCGACCCGCCTCAGCATTGTCTCGGTCGGCACGGGCTTCGAGAAATCGTCGTATTCGTTGCAATATGTGCAAGAAAGATTGCAGCGGCGAATAGGGATTATGTGGGCCAGGATAGGGTGGTCTGTTGAGGTTAACCCCTTGGCAATCATCTTCAATTCGCGTGCTCGGCGCGAAGCGGCGTTCCATCGACGTCGCATGGTGGAGCTGTGCATAAGTACCGAAGCTCTCATTAGATCACGCGTCTGCCGCACCATCCAGCGCCCCCGACCGGTTGGCGAATATTGCGGTGCGAACGGCGCAATGCGCACGGCGAAAGGCCCGAGCCTTGCTTCGTCTCCTGTTCGCCATCGCCGTGCGATACGATGACCCGCCAGGAGGATTCGGGGGATGACTGGTTCAAACGTGATCGTCGACATTTCTCATCACAATGCCAACGTCGACTTGAAAAAGGCCAAGGCGGCGGGAATCGAAGCCGTTATCCACAAGGCCACGCAAGGCGCCGGGTTTCAGGACCCCGCCTTCGCCGCCAATCGCACTAAGATCAAAACCGCCGGACTGCTCTTCGGCGCTTACCACTTCGGCACCGCCGCCGACCCCGTGCGCCAAGCCGACTTCTTCCTCAAAATCGTCAGCCCCGGGCCAGGCGACCTGCTCGTCCTCGACTTCGAGGAGAACACCCAAACCAACACGATGGCCCTCGAACAGGCCCGCGCTTTCGTGTCGCGTGTGCGCGACGCGACAGGCCGCTTTCCGGGACTCTACGCCGGACATTTCCTCAAAGAGCAACTCGGCACGAAGATGGATACACTGCTTCGGAACTGCTGGCTCTGGCACGCGCAGTATAGCGACGAACCGAAGATCCACAAAAACTGGAAAGCATGGACCATGTGGCAGCACACCGACGGCAAACTCGGTCCGGAGCCGGCCCCTGTGGATGGAATTGGCCCCTGCGACCGCGACACGTTTAACGGAACCCTTGCGGAGTTGAAAGCCTTCTGGGCGACAGCGTCAGTTCCCGATCCAGGCGGCCCGTAAAGCCATAGCGACGGTTACGGTTTCTTCTTCTCCTCGGGCTTCTTTTCGACTTCGCCCGTGACCGGATCGCCAAACGTGATCTTGGTGTCGGCGCCGAATCGCTTATAGTCTTCGTACTTCACCGTCATGCGGATGCGAACGGCACCTGACTCGAAGTTCAAAGTATCGTTGGCAATGGTGTAGGTAGGGAACCAG
>DASRHX010000394.1:0-6525 GCA_035650295.1 Bryobacteraceae bacterium
GGAGCGGAGGGGGACAGGGAATAGGGCGCGGGTATGTGCGTGAGGGGGTGAGAGATGGGGGTGAAGAGGAGCGGTGAATGAGAATTAGCCGCCGATGAACGCGGATGGACGCGGATAAAGAATGGAAGCATGGGATACCCCACGACCGTTCGCCCCGGCATCGTTGCCGCGCGCGCCGAGGTAGAGCGTTCGACGTGGGGGCGGAGGTGAATCAGGCGTGCACTCACGTCTAAGCTCGTCGGTTTGACAGTGCCTTTGGAAGTCGCGAAACTAGCGACAGCGTGCGACAGGGCCCCACCGCCCGCGGCAAGGGAACAAATCCCACCTGCTTCGATGGCAGACTACCCGGCGCTGTTGTCGTGGAGGAACGACGGCGGGCTGCTTGGGATGGCTACCGGTTCCTACGGCGACAGCGGCGACGAGTTCCGCGAGAGGCACTTCACGCGCAAAGAGTGTTTCGAGCTTCTGCTCGATGCCGGCGCGGTTGTCGCGCCGTCGGTATGCGATGGCCTCATCCGTTCCCGCGCACAAGCATTGATCGATCTATTCCACCGCAGAGGACTCCTTCCGCGAACGCTCAAGTTCTTTGCCGCGATCGGCGATGTCGATCCGTTCATGTATGCATGCCATTTCCGGCACAAAACGGCAGCGGCGTTGCTGTTGGATCGCGCCATCACGTTCGACGCCGAACTGGGAAGGCGGATCGATAGTGGGCCGGGGCGTTCCGCATTTATCGAGTACTTCATCGCAAACAAGCCCGACGTCCACAACCCCGATCCATTCGAGGCTTGGAAGGATTTTGTCAAGCAACAGGTCGATCACGCGATGCGTAACGGGAACATGACAAACTTCGTTGACGGATTGCGGCGCGAACCATGGATGCTGTCCGAGGCAAGCGTGAAATTCCAGGCGAGATTGATCGAGGTGGCGGTGCTGAACGATCGCGCAGTTTTACTTGACACGTTTTTTGATCTCAATCCAGCGGTACTGCACACTCGCGTGCCGCCGCCATCGCAGGCGATTGAATCTGCGTTCACGTATGTGAAAACGCATCTGCTTCCGATGCTGCTGCGGATCTGGCCCATGCCGGACGATCTACCGCACGCGGCCGGCAACGGGGACCTCACGAGTGAAGCGCTGGTTTGGCGCAGAGGGCGTTGCGCGCGTGAAGGCATGTCGGGCTACGGGCTCCTTCATACGGTAAGTGATGGTCTTTGCATCGGCTACAACTCCACCGAGCTCGTCTGGTCCCAGGTCTGTCCAGGTTCCAGCCAGCGCGTTCAGCCATTTCAAGTTCCAGGCCTTCTTCCTTGCATCGTAAGAGCGGAGGTTCATGCCCAGCACCAGAAGCTCGCCTGCCGGCGTCGTCATTCGGTATTCGTCCGCAATCACATACCCGTCCAGAATGTAGCGTCCCTCCCATAACGCTTGGAGGTCTTCCCAGGTTCCATCCTCACGCTTTAGTTTCGCCTCACCACGCCACTTGCCAACCAGAAAGGCGAAGTGAGATAGTTCCCGGGGCGCGTTGGGGTTCGGCTTTCCGTAGTCGTGGTCGTTGCGCTCCATGGTTTGAGATTCCTCCTTCGCGGGTTATGCAGACACTGCTTGGCGCCTGGGATACCCGGTCTTGCCTACACACGCGAGTATCCTAGCCCAGACGTAAGCGGAACTGGTTTGAAGCATCCGAAGCTGAGAATCGCCGAAAGAATACGCTTCCCCTTCGTCTCGGCTGGGTAAGTGACTAGAAACACGGGAAAGTAAGGCATGTAACGCCCGGCAGTGGGTTCCTGTCTCCAATTCAGGAGGTAGTCATGAGACCAATAGCAATAGCGATCATTCCGCTGTTTGCGGGGTTCCTGTTTGCACAGGAACGCACGGAGACTCGAACAACTACCACGAAAACCACTTGGAATGGAACGCTGGTTGATGCGGCGTGCCAGACCACTCATACTGAACGCACGGAGTCCACTCGGACCCCAGATGCGATAGGCGGGGTCAGAACTAGAACACAAACAACTCACACCGAGAGAGTCGACTGCCCCGTTACCACGACGACGACCACCTTCGGCCTGTTGACCGCGGATGGAAGATTTTTGCGCTTTGACGATCCCAGCAACAGGCGAGTAGTGGAAATTGTCAGAGGCAACCAGGTATTCAATCTGGCTGGCGGCAATCCGCTTCGCGTGAACGTGATTGGCACGGCCAATGGAGATGTGGCTGTTGTCGAGACGCTCAATCCCGTCACAGGGACATCGACAGTAACCGTGGGACAAGCGGACCGCAGCGCCGCGGCGCAATCCGACGCGATCTTCGACGTGCGGTATAACGACGACCGGGGGAAACTCATCGTAACGGCAACAGGCGTCAATTTTGAAGATCTCTCCGATGCCGATGACTCCCGCAGCTGGAGCTACGGACAGATTAAGGAGCTCAAGCGGGAAGGCAGAACTGTCAAAATCGAACCCCATTCCGGCGACTCGTATGAGTTCCGGCTAGAAGGGTCGGCCATGTCGGACGCGGTGTACAACACAATTGCCAACCGCATCGTGGCGTCGCGCCGCCGGTAGTCGAGTAGTTTGACGAGAGATCGAGAGATGGAGCGAGCCGTCTGAGGTCGCCAGCGTCGCTGGTGACGATGGCCTGCCCGGCCCGTCCCGCGGAAAATAGGTGGCCGACCACTGTCGCATTGGGCCAATTAAGGCGATGAGGTCAGTGCCGGCCTGCCGAATGAGACGGGCCAGGCGGGCTTGCTGGGCGGGATTCCGAATAGCTTCTGCCAAAGCTGTCGCGAGAATCCTAATGCGCAAGCCGCGTTCGTTCGAACGGGCAATGAGAGCGAGGACGCGCCGGTCGACGCGCCGGTCATGGATGACTGGCTACAGGCTGAAAAAAGACATCAGGTGGCGTCAGGACATTTGGAACTCAGCGCGGAGCGGGTACGTAGATGCGCAACAAGATGGCTGCCACGAAGGCGACCGTCAGCCAAAATGTCCCCGGCTCGGGCACAGGTGATGTAGACACACTGGAAATGTTGTCAATGGTTCCCAGGAGTTGAAAGGTGTCGTCGGCAGCATTGAGCTGAAAGGCGCCAGGGAGCATCGGTGTGAGCGCGCTGGCGTTCAAAGGCAAAGCGTCGGAATTGAACGCCGCGGCAGTCGGGTCTGTCAGGAGAAAGGAGAAGACGGCGATGCTGAGATTTGAGGCGGTGCCCGTAGCCAGCACGCCGTATTGATCCACAGCGGCGAAATTCGCGACGTTGATTGAGCCGTCCGGACTGGAGAAGAACGGAGTCGCGTCGATCGAAAACGTAATTCCAGCGGCCGCGTAGAGTCCGGCGTTGAGGCTCGGATTAAGATCGGCGGCTGCCGAGTCGAAGGTGTAGCTGCCGGTAACCGCTCCGCAGTTGACGACAACACCGCAACCGTTGATAGCGTCGGCGGTCACCGAGCCGGTGAAAGTAAACGTGATCGGACCCGCGTGCGCGGTGATCGCGGAGAGCAGAAGCAGACCCGCCAACGGACTCACCCACAGTTTTGGTGGCGTCATTTTGGTTTTCTTCGTGGACTCCCTATCCAGCGCGCACATGTGTAGGCTATGGTGCGGCATTGTTGACGGACACACAGCCTATGCCGGTAGTGCTAATATTTCCTGAGAAATTGTTAGCTACCACGTTGCCGGTTACGACACTTGGGCACGATGTACGGATGCCGAAACCGTCATTACTCAAAACCGTGTTACCGGTGATAGTGGCACGGCCCGCAAAGACATCAATGCCGGCACCACTGTTGAGGATGACAATGTTACCAGTCACAATCGCGTCGCCGCCAATGCCGAGGCCCGTGAATCCGTTTGAGACCGCACGCACCTTTTCGATGTAGGCGTGCTTTCCGGTGGCAAAGACAGCGTTGGCTCCCATGCCACGAATCGTGCCATTCACCACAGTAAGGTTGTTCTTTCCTGATCCCCCTCCGCGCGCATCTACGCCGACACCCTGGCCGAACGGCGTGCAACTGGCAGGGTCTGGGCCGAGTGGCGCGCAGACCACTGGGCCGATGATGCTAAAACCGTTGAGATCAATCGTTACATTATCGGCAGTGACCAGGATTGCCGTCGTCTCAGCGTCCGGTACAGTCAGATTGCCCGACAGGCGATAGCTTCCCGATACCGAGATGGTGACCGGGAACCCCGCGGTGTCGCCGGGCGTTACGTTGCCTGCAAGAGCGCGATTCTGGTCGATCAGAACGACGCCATCGACCGCGTAGAGCGTGCAGGAAAAGCCGGCCCACACCAGCGCGAGCCATCGTGATTGAAACCATGACATGGTTTGTTTCCTCCTCATCCCTATGCTGAAGCCGGGGGTAAGTTCAGAATGAGTAACAGGTCAAATCATGACGGCAAGCTCCACAAGAAGAAACAGCGAGTACGTGAAAAGTTGTGAAAAGCAGTGAAAACCGGTTGCGGTACAATGATTCGCATCTTCTGAAAGAGTGGCTGGGCTGGAGGGCGCATGGGAGCCTCGGGAGCAGATGGAACTGGGCACGAGTCTGCCGGCACGGACTTTGTGCACGTCGGCAGGTACGCCGTAAACCTCCCAGAGCGCGAAGTGCTGTGCGGCGACCGCCGGATCCAATTGCCGTGGCGCGGCTTCGAAGCACTCCAAATGCTCATTGAGGCCAAAGGCGAGGTAGTGAACCGGGAGGAATTGTTCGCGCGGCTGTGGCCCGGAATCACGGTTGGGGAATCGAGCCTCAACCAGTGCATTGCCAAACTTCGGCGGGATTTGGGCGAGCCACCGGAGGGCGGGTTGATCGAAACCGTGGCGCGGCGGGGGTACCGGCTCAAGGGAGTCCAGGAACCCGCGCCGGGTGTACAGCCAGAACCGGTACTCGAAACTGTTTCCGTTGCGCGGCGCCGACCGTCGTATTGGCGGAGCGCGTGGGTACTCGGCGTGGTCGCGCTTGCCGGAGTCGGGTTGTTCTATTTGTGGTCCTGGCACACGCGCCACATACAAGCGCAAGCTCTGCTGAGGGAAGGCTTTCGGCAGGTGCGAGACTACCGCGCCGGCGGACTGGGTGCGGCGAGCACGCTGTTCCGCCAGGCACTGGATCTCGACAACGGACTCTCCCTCGCCTATGCGGGACTGGCGGAAGCGATGGCGCGTTCCGTGGAACCGGCTCCTGGACAAGCCTGGGTTATGGCGGAAAGGGCGATGCACCTCGACCCGCATTGCGGCGAATGTAGAGCCATAGCCGGCTGGATCCGCATGACAAGGGACTGGCGCTTCGGCGAGGCGAAACGGTACCTCGATGAAGCTGTGTCTCTTGAACCCAACAACCCCCGCATCTTACTGTGGCACGCGCAAATGCTCGCTTGTGGCGGGGAGTTCGACAGGGCTTTGGCGGAAATCGATCGCGCGCGCGCCATTGATGTCAAGCAGCCGGCAGTGGTGACGATGCGCGCCGGCATCCTCTATTTATCCGGCCGGTTTGACGACGCGATCGCGGCCGCGCGCGAGTCGCTGGGCTTGAAACCGGACAACCCTGCCGCGTACGGATGGATCTATCGCTCCTGCCTTCAACTACGGCGCGTGGAGGAAGCACTGGCAGCCAAGGCCGCATTGAATGCGGCTTTTTTGGGTTTGTCGCCGGATGCGCGTTTTGAGATGGAGCGCCGCTGGGGCGATGCCTACGGCCGCGGCGGCCTTCAGGAACTGGTACTGGGCCTACTGGCCGGCACCTCCGCCAAGCCCGCTCTCGACCATCAGCGCTACGAACGCGCGACATGGAAGATGTGGATTGGGGAGCGGGAAGGCGCCTTGCAGGAGTTGGAGCACATCTTCGATTTCCGGCCGTTTGATGCGATCTATGTTGGCGTCGATCCGATGTTCGCGCCGCTACGTGCCGAGAGCCGCTTTCGCAAATTGCTGGCCCGGATGGAGCTCGATGGCGGCGTCAGGGCGCGCTGAATCGCGGGTGGGCAGGCTCTCAGCTTCGCTGATAGCCACGCCTGCCCGGCATGCGGTAGTGACGGGCGAAAATAGGATTCACAAACATGTCGCGAGCGTGAGTCGAGGATGGAACCGTTGTGACGAAACACTTCCAAGATTGGGTAGCAACGGGTGTTTGAATGGCTCCTGAGTGAGGATTCGAACGCAAACAAACCGGAGCGGCCTAGCGGCGCGCTCCGGTTCGTTAGTGCAGGTTGAGGTATTGACTACTTGATGGTGACCATGGCGGCGTTGCTTTTTTCGCCGTTGATGGTGACGACGAGAGGGTAGCTGCCGGGGGCGAGGCTGGGTATTTTGAGGTTCATCTGCATAAGGCCGATAAAGCCTGGGGTGAGGCCGGCGAAGGCGATCTCGACGGGTTGGTTGTTGATGGCCGCCGAGGCCGAGCCTTTGGGACGCGAGAGGGGCTCACTGCCGGCAGCCTGACCGGTGGCGACGGGGTTGTCGAGTTGGCCGCAGCCGGTCATGTAGGCGACGATGTAGCTGCCCGCGGGGGCACCATTGCCGACGTCATTCAC
>DASRHX010000395.1:0-4016 GCA_035650295.1 Bryobacteraceae bacterium
GGCGGCGCGCGGCGGAGGACCGGTATGCGCGGGTGAAGTTGGACGATTCGGTGATGCCCGATATCGCGCCGCTTGACTTGAAGCGCGACGGAATGTGGGGTGTGGAGAAGTTCCTGGATGCGCATGAATTGGAGCCGGACATACCTCTGCGGCGCCGTGTGTGGTCCTTCGCGTGGAAGAGCGCGGTCGCGATGGTACTGATTCTGACCGCGGGAACAATCTACGAGGAGGTGAGCGGCCGGCTGGAGCGTCGGGGCATTCAGCCAGTGGGTACGCGAGTCGATATTGGCGGAAGGTCGATCAACGTATCGTGCGTGGGCGAGCGTGGACCGACAGTGGTGCTCGAAAGCGGCGGAGGTGGACTCGGATACGCGTGGGTGGGCATTCAGCGTGAACTGGCGCCGCATGTGCGCACCTGCTGGTACGACCGAGCCGGACACGGGTGGAGCGATCCGGGGCCGAGTCCGCGCGACGCGGAGGCGAGCGCGAGGGATCTTCGTGCGTTGGTGAAACAGGGCGCAATGCCGGCGCCGTTGGTGCTGGCCGGCGCATCGTGGGGAGGCGTGATCGGCCGTGTCTACGCAGGCAACTATCCGGAGGATGTTGCGGGCATGGTGCTCGTGGATTCGTCGCACGTCGATGAGGAGGAGCGAATCAAGCCATGGCCGGAGATTTTGCAGCGTGGCGTCACGGCCCTCGCCTACTTCATGTGGCGTACTGGGCTGATGCGGTTTTTCACCGGCGACGACGATCCCGGGCCGCCGTTGCCGGGGCTTACCGCTGGGGAGTGGTCCACCCTGAATTCCTTTGGAGTGCGTGGAGTAGTGGAGTTTACAAAGATCCCCTATAACGCGAGTCTGCTTCAGGCGCGGCACTCGCGCCGCCTGAAAGGGAAGCCCGTGGTCGTGCTCACCGCGGGCATGCCCCGGAAGGGAGCGAGGAATCCCGTGGAGGCGCGGCGCGACATGGCGCAGCAAAAGAAGTGGATCGAGTCGCAGAAGCAGCTTCTGCGCATTTCCGACCGTGCGCGGCAGGTGGTGGTGAATAGTTGGCACTGCATTCAGTGCGTCGCGCCCGAGACGATTGTGCAGGCCGTGCGGGACGTGCTGGCCGATGTGCGCGGCGGGGCGGACCTTACGGCAATCGGAACGGCACGGCGTTAGCCGGAGATTTATTGCGGCGCGGGAAGCCGCCATTCGGGATTGTTGGGTTCCAGCGCCTGCGCGCGCTTGAGAAGCGCCACGCCATGCGCGGCCTTGCGTTTATAGAGTTCGATGACCTCCGGAGGTGGAGGAGAGTCGACCGGAAACGTGACTGGCTGGGCCATGCTCAAGCCGACGCGGCCGGGGAAGATGGCCTCGTTCGTGTGAGCGAGGAGGCCGCGTACGTGTTCGCGGTATTCGGGGCCGGGCACGTTGGGGTCGTACACCGCTCCCACGCCGACGGACAACTCCGCGTTGATCGAGTAGGAATAGAACGAAACGAGCATTCGAGTCGCCTCATCGTTTGCGGCCGGGATCCGCCGGGCGCGAAGCAGGAGTTTCTCGGCTTCGAAAGGATCGCCGGCGAAGGTATAGCGGGCGGCGTTAATTAAGATGGGGCGGTTTTCCGGTTGACGCTTGAGCGCATTCAGCCAAAGCAGTTTTCCCTGCTCGTAGAGAGCGGGCGTGTTAAGCGGATTAAGCCGGGGTTGGAGCATTAGTCTTCCCGTTGCGTGGAGGCTTGATTCGGGATGATGCTCGATCATCCAGAAAATGTGCTTGGCACGCTGCGGGGGCATGGCCTGAAGGAAGTAATACCGGACAAGGCGCATGCGGACATCGAGATTTTCCGGCTCGGATACCAGTGTGTGTTCCAGTTCCGCCGCAGTGGCTGCGGTGAGGCCAGGCGGCTCCAGCATAAGATTCGGCCCGTTGGAGATTTGCGGCTGGGCGAGAAGAACGAGCGCGCAAAGCGGGGCAGATGCCAAGCGAAGCAGCGTCATTACTTTAATATTCGTAGCGCGACGAAGGCTCCTGGGCAAGCCACTCACGGTAACCGGAACGGCAGCTCGACAATGATGGTTTGGCCGGTGCGGTCGGGATGGCTGGATCGCTTGGCAGCGTCGAGCGCCCTGGAGACGAGAAGCGGGTGGCCGCTGACGAGCGTGAGGTTGGTCAGCAAGCCGTCCAAGCCGACGACGCCCTTCATCCGGACGATGCCCTGGATACGAGCCTGGAGAGCGAGCGGCGGATAGACCGGTGTAACAGTCGAAGTGACGATGGGGACCTGCTCCGATGCAGCGGAAGGTTGAGGAGAGGGAGGGGGGATGCGCAGCGGAGCACTGCGCCACTCCGGATTGTCCGGTTCCAGGTTGCGAGCACGTTGGAGAAGTTGCGCGCCATATTCGTTTAGGCGCCGGCGGTGTTCGACTATGCTCTCGGGAATGGTAAATCCGGCAGGCCCCGGATGAAGCGGCTGCATGAACTCAATACCGATGCGGCCGGGGAAGACCGCCTCCGTTGTGGATTCGACGAACTCTTTGGAGTGTTTTACGAAGGCTGGGTCGGGCCTAAATGGGCCCGTGACCATGCCGGTGCGGTCGAGATCGGAAAAGATCGCGTGGGAGTACAGAGACACGAGGAGGCGGAGTGCATCAGGGTTACTGGGTTCGGAGCGCCGGACGCGGTTCAGCAAATCCTCGGCGGCCACGGCATCGCTACGTTCGAAGAACCTGCCGGCATTCAGGAGTACCGCCGCATCGTTGGGATGACTCTCGATTTGGCGTTTCCATAGTAAACGGCCACGTTCATAGTCGCCGACGGAATCAGACGGCGTCGGGTAAGGGCTCAAATGAAGCGCGTTGTGGCGGTGCAGCGGCGATTCGGGGTGGTTCTCTATGAACCAGAAGACGTGACGCACCCGTTCCTCGCGCATCACGTTCAGGAGGTAGTAGGTCGCGAGCTTCAGGCGAGCGGCCTGATTTTCAGGGTTAGTGATCAACCCCCGTTCGAGGTCGGCGATTTGGGCGGGCGTGGGGGCGGGCGACTCGTAGAGCGGGTCCGGAATGGTGATGGCTTGCGATTGCGCCAGCAGGCTGAGGGAAGCGGTCGCCACGAGCAAGGGCACGGCACAAGCAAACACGGCAACCCACTTGAGGAGACCGAGGGGTACGGCAGCGAAGGATCGGTGATCGAGGATTCGCTCAATGCGGCGGCCAACATTGGAGGATCGCGCCATGGCTATGCCCGAGGCGTACGTTGCCGGTTGGCGCGAGGCGACATCGAGTAGCACTTCGGCATAAGTGGCGGCGTCGCCGGTGATCGATACGGCCAGTTCGTCGCACGCTTGCTCGGCAAGAGAAGAAAGATGCCGGGGCAGCCACCAGGCCAACGGATGGAGCCAGAACAGACAGCGGTTGATCTCGGAGGCGAGCGTGATCGCCCAGTCGCTGCGGCGCACGTGGGCGAGTTCGTGAGCGAGAATGGCACGGAGCTTTTCGGGCGGCCAATCCCGCCAACCAGCCGGAAGGAGGACGATGGGGCGCGCGTGGCCGATAACGGAGGGCGTGGAGACCTCGTCCGATTCGCGGATCTTGGGAAGCGGCCAAGGGAGCGAGAGCGCGACCACAATGGGCTCAGCATCGTGTAGAGCAACAGGCAAAGCGGAGGCGGCGAGTTGGCGCGCGCGGCGATAGGCGAGAGCGAGGCGCGCCAGAAGCGCAAGGGCGACGGCCAAATAGGCGGCTCCGAGAAACGTCGAAGTGGAAACCCGGACACCGGCTGGCGGTGCGGAGGATGGCGTGGAGTAAGAGCCGGTAGGGCCGCGGCGCAGACCGCCGAGAGCCGCAATTGCGCCGGGGCGGACGAAATCAGGACGGGATGCAACGATGGGCGCGGGGCGCGAGAACAAATGCAGCGGCGGCGTGATCAGGCTCAGCACGGGCAGCGTCATCATGCCGATGAGGACGCAGAACCAGATCGCGTGACGCATCGCCCGGGAACGCAACGCGAGCGAGAAGAGGGCCGCGAGCAGGG
>DASRHX010000396.1:0-2947 GCA_035650295.1 Bryobacteraceae bacterium
TAAGGGCCAGACAGTCGTCCAACTGGACTTGATCGAGTCCACCACGATGGAATCGGGCAAGGTGACCGCCGCGCAAATGCAGACCGCCCTCGGCCAGGAGGGACATGTTGCGCTCTATGGAATCCACTTCGACACTGGCAAGGCCGTGATCAAGCCCGAGTCGGAGCCCACGCTTGTCGAAATCGCTGCCTTGATGAAGGCTCAGCCGTCGCTCAAACTCTACGTATCCGGCCATACAGACGACGTCGGCGAACCCTCTGCCAACCTCGATCTATCCATGCGCCGCGCCCTGGCCGTAGTGAGTGAACTCGTGTCCAACCGCGGCATCAACGGCGCCCGTCTCACGGCCGCAGGTGTGGGCCCATACGCTCCCATCGCGCCGAACTCCACCGAAGCCGGCCGCGCCAAAAACCGCCGCGTTGAGCTGGTCTATCGTTAGCACGCCCACAAACCGCATGAAGATCGCATTTCTGAATCAGTGGCAGAACGCCGCCGAAAACCAGGCCTTTGAATCGCTCCGCATCGCAGGTGCGCGAATCGGTCACGAATTGATTCACTGTGCCAACAGCGGCGAAGTGGAGGCGTGTGCCCCCGATTTCGTTCTGGCGCCGGCCTCCACGCGGGCCAAGCTGAACGACTTCCCCCAGTACGGAGTCATCCACGATCCGCGCGACTCCTACGTCCACGCTCGCGAGTTCTTCAACAACCTGCGAACCCACGACGGGTGGTTCGCAATTTCGGACACGATGGTCCGTTTTGCTCGTAACGTGGCCTTCTCCATTGGCCGCGACCCGGAAATCGGCTTCTTCTACAACACCTGCCAGCGCCAATCGCAATCGGTCGACCTGGAAACGTTGCTTCGTGAACGCCGCCTCAGCATCGCCTACTTCGGTACCAATTGGGACAAGCGGAGGTCCCGGTTGTTTCGCGTCTTGAGCCGCGAGCCCGGTATCGTCATCTGTGGCCCGCAAGAGGCGTGGACGGAGATCGACCGCAAGAGCTATGGAGGTGAGCTCGCCTTTGACGGCGAGTCCGTGCAGGCCCGCTACGCTCAAAGCGGAATCGGGTTATGCGTTCTTTCCGATAACCACCTCCGCGATGACGTGATTTCCAATCGCGTGTTTGAGATTTCTTCCGTGGGTGCGCTTACCATTGCCTGCGATACGCCCTGGTTGCGCAAATACTTCGGTGACAGCCTCTATTACTTCGACCAACGCCTGCCAGACCAACTTCTACTTCGCGAGATATTGGCGGCGCGAGACCGCATGTACGCCGACCCGGTAGCGGCGGTTCAGCGCGCCGCTCACGCCCGTCATGTGTTCGAATCGAAATTTTCCGGCGAGCTGCTGCTTGCCAACGCCGTGGATCACCATTGCCGCATCACGCAACAGCGCGCGGAAAACGTGGCGCGCGCAAAGGAACGCTATTGGCCGTTGATCTCCATCGTCACGCGCTGTGGCACGCGGCCGGTGGAAGTACTGCGGCGGGCCGTCGAGTCGCTCGCGCGCCAAACCTATGGCCGGTTTCACTTGATTCTGGTGCGCCATCACGATCTGGACCTTTCACCGATCGCCGACGCAACGTGGCCCAACATCGAACGCATCCAGATCGTCGACTGTCCCGGCGGTAACTGCAGCAAGAGTCTTTGGGCAGGGCTGAACGCCGTCGAAGGCGATTACTTCGGCGTCTTGGACGATGACGACTGGGTGTTCAGCACTCATTTCGAGCAGTTGTTTTCGCCGCTGCCCGAAGAGCGGCAGACCAAGTTCCTCGCCTACAGCGGTTCGTTGGCCGCCGGCAAAGAGCCTCGCGAAATACTGGGCAGCGGACAGGACACGCGCTATGTCGTGCGTTACGGCGTCCAGAGCGATGTGCTCGAACACATTGCCGGCGCAATCAGCACCAACGGGTTCGTCGCTTCTCGCGATCTGCTCCATAAAGGCCTGCTCGCTGATCCGGAGATGGACACCGCCGAAGACAGTTATCTTGCGCTCGCTCTATTTGCCCAGACCACGGCCAGATTTTCCTATGCCGCAACCAGTGTGAACGAAGTCGGAGGAGCCGACCGCATTTCGGCCACCGCTCACCCCCGGCGCTTCGAGGATTGTTTCACCTTGCAAACCCGCTTGAGCGGGCGTTTCCGTCCGCCAGGCGCACAACGAGATGCCTGGGCGGCCTTGCGCGATGAATGGGAAACGCGCCCTTCCGGGGTCTCCGGCGCTCGCGCGGAAGACGGCTCGCGTAAGGTGTACCGCGACTCCACTTTCTACCTCTCCACTCCCAGTGAGTCGGAATTGCGTTGCGCCGCCGAGGGCTGGCATATTCGCGGTAGCAGCGTCGCCGAGGGCTGCGGCAAATTGGGGATGTTCCGCCGAGAACTTGCCTTGCGCACGCTCTCGACGCCATGGGTATATGCCGCCGAGTTGCGCTTCAAACGGCCACGTATGCAGGAATCCGAATTCCTACTTCGCGTCGAACTTGTCTTGAAGTCCGGCCGCATCGGACTCGGTCTCTTGAGCCCATCCGGGCAGAACTTCCTGTTCCGTCTGCCGCTGAGGGCCATGGACGAAATCCAGGTTGTAAACATTCCGGTGGAAGATCTCTCCAGGGCAGGTCTTCTGATCGTGCAGACTTGGGACGAACCGGCTCCGGCCGAAGTGACGATCAAACGAGTCCAACTAATGGCTGCGCGCGAAGGGTAAGGCAAGCCGATGAACTTGGGCAGCCGCTGGGAAAATGACGCCCGCCAACTACGGATACTGGAGGATAGCTTGAGCGAAGCGCGAATGCGCGCCGGAGACGCCGCTGTTTGCCGTCCAGGTTGTTTTGGATGTTGCCTCGGTCCGTTTCCCATCACTCGCCAGGACGCGGCTCGTCTGCAGCGCGGACTTGCTGCGATGAAGGAGCGCGAACCGGACCGCGCCACGCGTATTGTGGAGCGTGCCGC
>DASRHX010000397.1:0-4218 GCA_035650295.1 Bryobacteraceae bacterium
CCTTCCACGGCTGGAAGAACGTCGGCTCGACGCGCGCATCGTATTTCGTCATGGCCCTCGGCCGCAAGCGCGCGTGAAGCTCCTGTCGCTAGCACGCTAGTTGTCCGGTCTAGTTGACATGACAGTTGTCCGGTCCAGGCCGGGCGGGGTTAGCGGGCGAGGTGGAAACACCGAGCCGGCCGGTTCCCGCCCGAGAGATGGAGCGGATGATGAAGTTACAAGATGTGATTCTGAAGGCGATGGCGGGAAAGATCCTTTGGATCGAAGCGGCCGAGATCGCCGGGATGAGCGTGCGCAACATGCAACGGATGCGGGCGCGCTACCAGGAGGATGGCTACAACGGCCTGTTCGATCGGCGGCGCGGGAAGAACAGCTATCACCGTGTACCGATGGAAACCGCCGAGCGGGTGCTGCGGTTGTACCAGGAGAAGTACTTCGATCTAAACGTGCGGCATTTCCACGAAAAGTTACAGGAAGTGGAAGACATCAGCTTGAGCTACAGCTGGGTGAAGCAGGCGTTGCAAGGCGCCGGACTGGTAGCGCGGAAGCGCAAGCGGAGCAAGCACCGGAGAAGACGGCCAAGGCGTCCGATGGCGGGGATGATGCTGCACATCGACGGGAGCAAGCACCGTTGGTTTCAGGACGACCGCTACTACGACCTGATCGCGATCCTGGACGATGCCACCAGCGAGATCTATCACGGGCAACTGGTAGAGGAGGAATCGACGCGGACAGTGATGGCGGGACTGCGCGAGGTGATCGAGCGGAAAGGGCTGTTTTGCAGTCTGTACAGCGATCGGGGCAGCCATTTCTTCGTGACACCGAAGGCGGGCGAACGGGTGGACAAGGCGCGGCTGACACAGATCGGGCGTGCGATGAAGGAGTTGGGGATTCAGATGATCCCTGCCTATTCGCCGCAAGCGCGCGGGCGCAGCGAGCGGAACTTCGGCACTTGGCAGAATCGGCTGCCGCAGGAGTTGCGATTGGCCGGCATTACAACCGTGGAGGAGGCCAACCGGTTTCTGCGCGAGCGCTATATTGCCGAGTTCAACCGCCTGTTTGCGGTGAAGGCGGCCGAGCGCGGCACGGCATTCCGAGGGTGTATGCGGAAGGACCTGGACTGGGTGTTTAGCGTGCAGACCGAACGTGTGGTGAACAAGGACAACACGGTGGCGATCAAGGACCGCTGGTGGCAGATCGAGAAGTGCCGCTGGCGTTATTCCCTGGAGGGCCAGACGGTGACGATTCACGAACACTTGGATGGCATGGTGTCCATCCGTTATGGGCCACACGTCGTGGGCCGGTATGGATCCGACGGCCAGCCATTGGCGCCCCGGTCTTCGCTTCGCCCCAAACGTGCCGCCTGACGGCGGCACGGGGCTACGCTGCGGCCGGGTCACCAATGGCAAACTGAAACCAGACCGGACAACTAACGTGCTATTAAAACCGGACAAGTAGAAAAGCTAGCGACAGGCTCGGCATTCTCGGCCAAATGGAAAAGGCCCTGCCTCCCGTGGGAGACAGGGCCCTTCTTCGCGTAGTTACTCGCGATTCTAGAAGACGAGCCGAGCGGCCAATTGAATGAAGCGCGCGTCTTGGCCCACGGTCAGGTATTGGCCAAAGTTAGGACTGGTGATCGTCGCGTCCACGCCTTTGAATGAGGTGTTGTTGAAGGCATTGTAGAACTCACTTCGCACCTGGAACTTCACGCCTTCTTTGATGTGGAAGTTCTTATACAGAGTAAAGTCGAAGTTCGTTTCGCCATTGATGCGAACGACGTTCCGGCCGAGACTACCGATGTTGCCGAGCAAGGGTTGCGTCATCCCCAAACTCAGAGCATAGCTGGAAACCGGCTGGAACCCGTCCGGATTCGTGGTTCCCGAGGGAGCGCCAGCCGACCCCGCCGGTTTGAAGGTCATGTCGAGGGGGCCCGACACGTTCGGCCTCACGGCCAAACCCGCGCCGTAAATCGAAATTGGGTCGGTCACGCCGCGACGCCCACCGGCGAGCAAGCCAACCGGAAATCCAGTACGGAAGCTCGTGATTCCCGCGAATCCCCATCCTCCCAGAGCGTACTTAAGGAATGGATTGCCGGAGGTACGGAAAAACGGCATCTGCCAATCGTGAGAAAACACGACGCGGTGCCGCAAGTCGAACTGCGAAGCGGCGCGGTTGTTTCCGTTGTTGAATGGATTCTGCTGATTGCCGGAATCGTTACTTAGAGAACCGAGGACGTCGGAATTGTCGTCAATCGATTTCGACCATGTGTAGGCAGCGGTGAAGAAAAAATCGCTCATTCTCTTCTGAGCTTCCAACTGCAATCCGTGATAGATCGAACTCGCCGAACCCTCCACGTACGCGATGTTGTTGTATCGCGGGTCGATTCGATTGCTTTGGCGCGTGGCATTTCCGTTCAACAACCCGAACGCCGATGTGAACTGCGTCAAGCGCGCGGTTTCGTCGGCCAAACTCGTCGCTGGCGAAAGGCGCTGCGCGATTGGATTGATATCGCGAGTGCGCGAAAGCCGTGTGCCCTTAGTGCCAACGTAGGACGCCTTCCAAACCAGGCCGAACTGCTCCCGCTGAAGGCCGAGGTTCCAATGCTGCGATTGCGGATTTGGCAGATTCTGCGCGATCACCGGCGAGATGGCGCCAAAGTTTAGGGATCCCGTGGGCATTTGGCCTACCTGTGCGGCAGTCGACGCCTGAAGTGCCGCCGTACCCGCTATGAAGTTCGCATACGAGTTGGCCCCCGTAAACAACGCTTGACCCGATTGAACGCCGGTGAAAATGAGCGGGGGCAGGAAACGTTGGTTTGTGATCGGATTCAAGAAGACAAAGTCGTAGGCGATTCCGTAGCCACCGCGAACCACCGTGCGCTGGTTACCCCGCGGCGTCCACGCAAAGCCCAAGCGCGGGGCCCAGTTGGTGTTGCTTTGGAACGACGGCTTCCCCAGTTCCATTAGTCCAAGCGGGCCGGCGCCGGCCGCACCAAACGCGGATCGATTGTCCAGGTTGAGGTTGGCAATGCGGCCGTTCTTTTCCGTCGGGCCGCCCGCCCACTCCATACGTACTCCCAGGTTTAACGTGAGGTTGGGACGGACCTTCCAATCGTCCTGGGCGAAGGCGAACGCATTCTTTACCCTGTTCTCGCGGACCGAGTTACCGAAGCGCTGCTGCCAGGTTGACGGACGTCCCTGCGCGAAGTCCGACCACGTTGTGAATGTGTACAATCCTCTCGTCAAGGCATCGAAAATCGAGTCTGCCTGGAGATAGTAATACTCGAAACCGGTCTTGATGTTATGCGAGCCCTTCACAAAAGAGAAATTGTCGGTGAATTGGTAAGTTTTCTGCTCGCGTCCCTGTGGCAGACCCTCCCAAACGCCGAAAGGCGTCGATTCACCGCTACTAAAGTTGATCTTGGCTCCAAGTGGATACGGCGTGTCGATGGGAAATCCAGCATCCGACTGACCGAACCCAAAGCGGAATTCGTTGACGCCAAACGCACCGAAAATGTGTGTCTCCGCCAGCGTCGCCTGCCTCGGTTTCCCCTGGCTTGTGGCTCCGAAACCGGGAAGATCCGACCCAACAAAGGTCAAGCTTGGCGCCGCGTCAATGGAACTGGTGTCGGAATAGCGCGCCCAGAGCGTGTCATTCTTTGTAAGGATCACGTCCCCGCGTACGGAATATTGCCAGAAGTCGCTCGTCTCCGGACCCGCCGTCTCAAGCCGGCCGCTGGGGCTCGTCGGAATCTGGTACTGCTGCAATATTGCGCGCGAAGTCGGATCCGTCACTTCTGCCATCATGGCCGGCGTGGGAACGCGGGCGATGCGAGTGGCTCCTGCGCCTCTCAACTTGAGCTGGGTGAAGTCCGTAAACCAGAACACGCGATTGCGGCCGTCGACCAACTTGGGGATATAAACCGGCCCGCCTAGCGACCAGCCGTATTCGTTGCGTTTCGTGATGTTGGTCTTCCCCGTCGTGTCAAAGAACGGACGAGCGTTCAGCACGTTGTTACGAAAGTATTCGAAGACTTCACCGTGCAGATCATTCGTCCCGCCCTTGGTGATATATAGCAACTGTGACGTGGAATTGCGTCCATACTCGGCGCTGAAGTTATTTGTGATCACCTTCACCTCCTTGATGGAGCTGAAGTTTAGGGGATTGATTGCGCCTCCCGTTCCGGTTACCGACACGTCTGTCGTCGTGATGCCATCC
>DASRHX010000398.1:0-4002 GCA_035650295.1 Bryobacteraceae bacterium
AAAGTGAGGACAGCGTTTACATCGCGGCGAGGACGTCGAGATCGACGTTGCCGCCGGAGACGATGATGCCGACGCGGCGGAGACCGGCGGGCAGCTTGCCGAACAAGACTGCCGCAGCGGGGACGGCGCCGCTGGGTTCGACCAACATCTTCATGCGCGCTAGCAGGTATTTCACGGTCTCGCGAATTTCGTCATCGGTCACGAGGACGACTTGCTCGACGCGCTCGCGGATGATGGGGAACGTGAGTTCACCGGGCGAGGTCGGACGCAGACCGTCCGCGATGGTCTTGGGCGGGGCGATTTCAACGCGCTTGCCCTGCTGAAGGGAAAGGAAAGTGTCGTTTGCGTCTTCGGGTTCCACGCCGAACACGCGAATGCCGGGTTTTGTTTCCGTGGCCGCGACGGCGGAACCGGAGATGAGTCCTCCGCCGCCGATGCACACAACAAGGGCCTCGATATCGGGCACTTCTTCGAGCAACTCCAGGGTTGCGGTTCCCTGCCCCGCCATGATGAGTTCGTGATCGAAAGGCGGCACGAGGGTGGCTCCGGTTTCGGCGGCAATGCGCTTGCCAATGGCGATGCGGTCTTCTTTGAAGCGGTCGTAGGTGACAATTTCCGCGCCATAGGCACGAGTGGCGGCGACTTTGCTGCGCGGGGCATCGAGCGGCATGACAATGGTTGCAGGGGTTCCCATGTGGCGGGCGGCGAGCGCGGTGGCCTGTGCGTGATTACCGGAAGAAAATGCAACCACGCCGTTGCGCAATTGTTCGGCCGAGAGCGAGAAGATCATATTGGCCGCGCCGCGAATCTTAAATGCGCCGCCTTTCTGAAAGTTTTCGCACTTGAAGAAGGCGCGGAGGCCGGAACGGGCATCGAAGCTTTCGCTCGTGAGAACGGGCGTGCGTTTGGCGATGGGCAGGATGCGTTCGGCGGCGGTTTGGATATCGCGGAGAGAGATCATGCGGAGAGCGGTTACTCCTTGTCGAGAGCGAGAATGGTGTCGAATTCGTCGCGCGAAGCGGGGAGGCGGAAGAGGACCGAAGAGCCGGAGGAAGTCATCTCCACCTTTTGGCCGTTGAGCAGGCGCGCGTTCTTCACTTTGCCGAGCGAGGGGATAGCGAGCAGTTCATCGGGCCAATCGAGGACGTGCACGTACACCTTTGAGGAAGTCTGCGTGGTGACGCCCCAGTTGCGCGGACCTACTGGTCCGCCGCGCGTACTGTAGATGGACTCGCCATGAGCGGTCATCCATTTGCCAACGGCGCGCAGACGATCGACGAATTCGTCTTGGATCGTTCCATCGGGCTTGGGACCGACGTTGAGGAGGAAGTTAGCGCCGTAGCCGGCGGCGCGGACGACGTATTGAATGAGGTCCTTCGTGCTCTTGAGCGATTTGTCCTTGGCGTTGTAGCCCCAGGCCTTGTTGATGGTGTCGCAGGTCTCAAGCGGCAGGTCGCCGATGATGGAGTCGGCGCTGTGTCCCGCGGTGTTCTTGCCGGGGAGATCCTTTTCAAACATCTGGAAGTCTTCGCCGGGGAAAGGCTTTAGGTGATGGTTGCTGCCGACAAGAGCGGCGGGCTGAAGTTTGTGAATGAGGCGGTAGGTTTGATCAATGCGCCAGTTGGCGTCGCGTTTGTCCCACATGCCGTCGAACCAGATGCCGGCGATGGGGCCGTAGTTGGTAAGGAGCTCGGAGAGCTGGGCGTCCATGAAGTCGAGGTAGCGATTGAAGTCGCCAGATTCGGGACGGCCGGTAGTTTGTCCAGTGCGGCCGCGCGGGAAGTAGTCAGGATGATGCCAGTCGAGTTGCGAATGGTAGAAGAATAATTTGATGCCCTGCTTCTGGCACTCAGCGGCGAGTTCCTTGAGAGGGTCACGCTTGAAGGGCGCGGCGTCGACGATATTCCACTTGTTTTGTTTGGTGGCGAACATGGCGAAGCCGTCATGGTGCTTGCTGGTAATGGTGATATAGCGCATGCCGGCGGCTTTGGCGAGCGAGACCCATTCGCCGGCATTGAACCTGGTGGGGTTGAATCGCGCGGGCAGTTTTTCGTACTCGGCGATGGGCATCTTGCGAATGTTCATGACCCATTCGCCATCTTCGAGGACGCTATAGACGCCCCAGTGAATGAACATGCCGAAACGGGCGTTCTGAAACCATTCGCGCGCTTTCAGATTTTCGGGGGCGGGTGTGTAGGTTTGGGCCGCGAGCGTGGCGGCGAAGAGGAGAAGGGCGCAAAGTTTCATGGCGGACCTCCGGAACAGGGTTTAGTAGCCAGCATTTTTGTCGACCACATTTTCGAGCGGCTCACCCTTGACGAATCGTTCGAAATTAGCAACGAAGAATTCCATGGCCTCGTTGAGCCAGGTAGCGGTGTGGTCGGCGCAGTGGGGAGAGATGAGGACATTGTCGAGGCTCCAGAGCGGCGACTCTTTAGGCAGTGGTTCGGTGACGAATACGTCGAGGGCAGCACCCCGGATTCTCTTCTCCTGAAGTGCGGACGTCAAGGCTGCCTCGTCGACGACGGCGCCACGGCCGACGTTGAGAAAGACGGCCGAGGGCTTCATGGCGGCGATCATCCGCGCGCTGATGAGTCCTTCGGTATCGGGCGTAAGGGGCGCGGCGCAGACGACGAAGTCGGATGCGGCCATGAGATCGTGGAGGCGGTCGGGGGTATAGGTAGCGTCGATGTTGGGGTCGCCTTGCGAGAGATCGGGGCGTTTGCGGAGGGCAATGATTTTCATGCCGAAGGCGCGGGCACGCTCGGCGGTGAGCTGGCCAATGCGCCCGTAGCCGACGATGCCCATGGTTTTTCCATGGAGCTCTTCCACGTCGAACGCTTTCCAATAGCTGGCGGCCTTTTGGGCCATGAGGCGCGGAAGGAATTTGTCGAAGTAGAGGCAGCCGGTGATTACCCATTCGGCGAGAGAGCGGGCGAATACGCCGCGGGAGTTGGTCATCGGCACAGGGCTGGCGACGAGTTCAGGGAAGAGCGAATTCTCAAGACCAGCCGAGAGCGAGTGGACCCAAGAGAGGTTGCGGCATTGCAGGAAGACTTGCTGGAAGAGATCTTTCGGCATCATGCCGTTCATGAGCACATCGGCTTCGGGCGCCGCTTCAGCGAACATTTCGGCATTGTCTCCGACGACGATTCGGGTGGAATCGGGCAGGCGTTCGAGTACGGAAAGATGGCGGTGCGTCGGCTTGGACAGGACAAGAAGAGTGACTGGTTTCATGGTGAGTTGAATTAACTAGGATATGCTGAAGGCGTGGCAGAGTTTTGCAGTTGTGGGGCGCAGTTAGCGGTAGATGCATTGTTTTGCCATCGATGCGGCAAGCCCCAACGGGAACTGCCCAATGTGCACGAGTCCGAGGAATCCGAGACGCATGGCGAGTCTGTGCCTTCCGATGCCCTCGCGCCGGCGTCAGCCGCGAGCGAGCCCTTATTTCCGAGTGAGATCAATTTCAGCAATAAGAGCGCGGTGCGGATCTGCCTGGCCTGTGCCGTCGCGGCAAGCGTGTTGTCTTCGCTTCCATTGGGCGTGTTGTCGGTATTCTGGCTGCTGTTGACCTTGCTCGCATCCGGGTTTGTGGCGGTGTATCTTTACCATCGCCGTTCCGGGCAGTTTTTGGCAGCGCGCGCGGGCGCGCGAATGGGGTGGATGACGGGGTTGTTCTACTGGCTGATCGCGATGATCGTGTTCGCGCTCAAGATAGTGTCGCTGGCAGGTCAGGGCGGATTGAGTGCGCTGTTGCGGGAACAGATGCAAGCCTCCGCCGGCCGCGATGACGCGAGCCTGCAGGAGGCGCTACGCATTCTCGAGTCGCCGCAGGGGTTGGCGATGATGATTGTGTTCGTGCTCTTCTTTGCCTTCCTCTTCTTTACGGCGCTGCCGGCGATTGGAGGGATGCTGGGGTCGAAGGTGATCGAGAAAGAGAATTAGGGACGCGACAAGAGGCACGTCTGCGCCTTGCCTAATGCTCCGCTGTATGGCTGAAGC
>DASRHX010000399.1:0-3043 GCA_035650295.1 Bryobacteraceae bacterium
GTTGCTCAAGACCAAAGCCATCTCCAGCGACCCGCTCGAGAGCAAGCATACCACGCTGTTTTACGACCGTGTTCTCTCCGAAATGCGCGCCGCGCAGTTCCATCCCGGCCAGGGTTTGAACGTAATGCCCGGCGTGGCGAACAGCAGCGAAACGGTGCGGCAGGACAGAGAGTTGCCCGCGCTGACGCCGGAACAATGGGCGGCGCTGCGGCCTGTGGGTGAACTGCGGATCGCGCCGATTTCTTTCGGTCGCGCGTCGGCCAGCCTTGGTCTCGATAGCGAACGGGAGTTGCAGGAACTGGCGCGCCGGTTGAAGACCTTCCCGCATTTTTACCTTCGAGTCATCGGCCACGCCCGCGCGGAAGGCGACCCGGAGGCCAACCGCGCGCTTGCGCAAAGCCGCGCTGAAGCCGCGGCGAATTACCTGATCGGCCAGGGGGTTCCACCGCAACGTCTCCGCACCCAAACGGCGCCACCGAGCGTGACGGGTGGCGAGGCCCAGGCGGTGTCATTCGCGGCAGGACAACGCGCTTACTGATGAATGCAATCTGCTATGCTTTCTACTGTCGCGCGCCAGCGATTTCTGGCAACTTTCCTGCGTGGGTTGAGGCGTTATTCGCGATGAATGAAGGCCAGATCAGGCGCAAAGTCTTCCTCCGGTTGCTGGGCCATCCGGTGGTGATTGCCCCCTTTGTGCTTGGCGTTTCCGCTTGCACAGCGGTTTGGGCGTTCAACTGGCCGGCCGGATTGGGCTGGTTTGCCACTGCTGCCGGCGCCCTCGCTTCGGCCGGTGCTTACCTCACGCGCCTTGTTCTAGACGACGGCAAAATCGCCCGGGCGGTCGTCACCGAAATGGAACAACGCGACCAGCAAGCCATCGAAGCGACGCTGGACGAATTGGATCGGCTTCTGAGCATTTCGGATAAAGATCCTCGGCCTGAAACGGCGTTGCGCGACCTCCGCGCGCTGGTCCGCGCCTTCGACAGCTTCGCAGAGAAGACGGACTCGCTGCATGCGCCCGCCGTGATTGAGGTGCGTTCGCGCGTGCGTGAGATTTTTGAGTCCTCCGTCCGCTCGCTTGAGCAGACGCTGCAGCTCGGCAACACGGCGAAGATTTTGCATCTGCCCGAGGCCCGCAAGCCGTTGCTCGAACAGCGCGAGAAGATCATTGCCGAGATCCAGGCGGGCATCAAGCAACTGGGCAATACCCTCGCGGCGTTGCAACACCTCGGCAGTGCCGCGCAATCCACCCGCGAGCTCGCTCGTCTGCGCGACGAGTTGGATCAAAGCTTGCAGATCGCCAGCCGCGTCGAGGAGCGTTTGAATAGCTTGCTCGACCACACTGAATCTGACATTCGTACTCAACCGCCGCGCCTCGACGCGGCCAATAACCAGAAAGGAAACTAATATGTTTGGCGCCCTTGGACGTTGGATTAGAGCCGTCGGCTATTTGCTCACCGGCCAGATTGATTCCGCGCGACGCGTGCTCGACACCAACCCGCACGTCGTCCGCGCCAAGTATGACACGATCATCCGCGAAAAGGTGGCCCGCATCCACACCTACAAACAGGCGGTGGCGGGCCTGATCGCGCAGCAGGAAACCAAGATGGCCAAAGTCAAGGCGCTGACCGAGGAAGTCGGCAACCTTGAACGGCTGAAGGCCGGCGCGCTCGCCAAGGCCAGGCAGGTGGTCGAGAAACTGAAAGCTGCCGGCAAGACCGAGGAGGAGATCAAGGGCGACGAGGATTACAAGCGCTGCCTGGCCGCCTACAACGATTTCTCCTCCACGCTCGCCGAAAAGCAGTCGCACATCACCGACAACGAGAACGACATCGAGAGCTACCGCAAGAACATCGGCGATCACAAGGTGCAGCTTCAGCAACTCCTCCGCGAGGTGGACAAGATCAAGTCCGAGTCCGCCGACGCCGTGGCCGACGTCATCACCGCCAAGCAGGAGAAGGACATCGCCGACATGCTTGCAGGCATTGCGCAGGATGGGACGGCCAAGGAATTGCAGGACCTCCGGCAATTGCGGCAGGAACTCAAGGCCGAAGCGCGCATCTCGAAAGAAATGGCGGGCACCGACACGAAAGCCCAGGAAGCCGAGTTCCTCGAATACGCACGCACCAGCCAGGCCAGCACGGAATTCGACAGCCTCATCGGCCTGGGTGCGAAAACCCAACCAGCGCCCGCGACCAAGGACAAGCCGCAGGCGTTGCCTGAGTAACAGATTAACAATTATGAAAAAACATTTCCTAAAACTCATCGCCGCCTCCACATTTGCGTTGCTCCTCACGGGAACCACATTCGCCGCGGCGCCATCATTCTCGCTCGCCTGGAGCGAATATCCTTCCTGGAGCGTCTTCGGCGTCGCGCATGAGACCAAACTCATCGACGGAGCGCAGGGCCGGCAGGGGCCAATCGAAAAGAAATGGAACGTGGACATCGTCCTCAAGGAGGCGGAATATGATCCGTGCCTCACCATGTACGGCGCGGCCCAGTGCGACGCCGTGTGCATCACCACACTCGACGCCCTGAACCCCTCGCTGAGCCGCCCGTCGGTCGTCATTCTGCCGACGTCTACGAGTTACGGGGCGGACGCATTAATCGTCGCCCGGTCGGTCAAAGACGTGAAGCAGCTTCGCGGGAAGAAAATTCACGGGTTGGCCAAGAGCGTTTCCGAATATTGCTTCAATCGCAACCTCGAACTGGCCGGCGAGAAGCCAGGCGATTACAAGTTCACCAATATGGATCCCGGCGCCGCCGCCGTGGCGTTTCAGCAGAAGCAGTCGGAGATCGAAGCGATCATCGTCTGGAATCCCTTCCTGCTCGAAACGTTGAACAAGCGGAAGGATTCGCACGTGCTCTTCGACTCTACAAAAATCCCGAATGAGATCATTGACTCGGTGGTCGTGGCTCAGGCGTCGCTCGACAAGCCCGGCGGCAAGGATTTTGCCTGCGCGGTCATCGACACATTTTACGCCATCAACAAGCGGATGGCCGATCCGGCCACCAGGGACGACACTCTGGTCGCCCTCGGCGA
>DASRHX010000400.1:0-2270 GCA_035650295.1 Bryobacteraceae bacterium
TGGCGTGGTAGTCGTTTGGGCTGACGGGGTTCACGACGGCTTTGTGACCGAACTCGTCGGTCTCACCGTACGCGACGCCGCCCTTGATGCCGCCGCCCGCCAGCCACGTGCTGAAGCCCTGGCCGTTGTGATCGCGGCCGGCTTTCTCAGCGGCGCCGTGGTTTTCGGTGACGGGGAGCCGGCCGATCTCGCCGCCCCAATGAACGATAGTGGTGTCGAGCAAACCGCGCGATTTCAGATCCTTCACAAGCGCAGCAGAGGGCTGGTCGGTTTTGCGGCAACAGTTGGTGAGACTGGTCTTAATGCTTTCGTGGTTGTCCCAGATCTGGCCGTTGACGAAGAGTTGCACGAAACGGACGCCACGTTCGACGAGGCGGCGAGCGATGAGGCAGCGCGTGCCGTATTCGCGGGTAACAGGATCATCGAGGCCGTAAAGTTTCTTCGTGGCCTCGGTTTCGCCGCTCAAGTCGAGCGCTTCCTTGGCGGCGGTCTGCATGCGCGCCGCGAGTTCGTAGCTCGCAATGCGGGCTTCGAGGTCGGACTCGCCAGGGTGGCGCGCGAGATGGTCGCGATTGAGCCGGGCGAGGAACGCGAGGTTTTGTTCCTGCAATTCGCCTTTCAAATGGGGCGGTGGTTCGAGATTCAGGATGCGCGGTTCGGTCGCGCGGACAATCGTTCCCTGGAACAGCGGCGGCATCCAACCATTAGACCAATTGCGCACGCCGTCGACGGGATGCCCGCCGGGATCGGTCAACACGACGTAAGCGGGAAGACTCTGGCTTTCGGAGCCGAGCCCGTAAGTGAGCCATGAACCGAGCGCCGGCCGGCCTGGCTGCGCTTTGCCGGTGTTCATGAACCAGATTGAGGGCTCGTGGCCATTGATGTCCGTGTGCATCGAACGAATGAGCGCGACGTCATCGACGATGCTCGCGAAGTGCGGGAGCAGTTCGGAGACGTCGATGCCGCTTTGGCCTTGCTTCTGAAATTTCCACGGACTGCCGAATAACTTCTTTGTCGCGCGATCGACAAAGCTGAACGTGATCTCGCCGGAAAAATCCTGGCCGCTGCGGCGCGTGAGTTCCGGTTTGGGATCAAAGAGATCGATGTGGCTTGGCCCGCCGTGCATGAACAATGAGATCATGGCGCGCGCTTGCGGGCGGAGCAGGGGAGCCTTTGCTTTCAAATCAAAGGATTGCGGCTGGCGCGGAATATTCGGCGGAGTAGCAAGAAGGTTCTCTTCGCGCAACAGCCATGCGAGCGCGACACTGCCGACGCCAAGGGCATTGCGCGCCAGAAACTGGCGGCGGGACCAGTGCGCTGGTTGATAGCCCATACCCAAAGATGGACGAATCGCGCAGTAAGGGGAATTCAAAAAAGGCTTGCTTTAAGAGCTGCTTTCGCCAAACATAGTCCTGATTCCGACGGTTCTACTTGGGCACGAGTTTATGAATGATTATTCTGCGGTGCGCCGTCATGGTTCATCCCTTCACGTGATGGACTCCATCCAAAAACAAATCAACCCCTCAAGAGCTATGAAGTTATCAGCCTTAATCCTCCTCGGACTGACTGCTGCAACGCCGCTGTGTCTGGCGCAGGTCGTTCCCGGCCAGGCGCAAAACAATGGTCTCACGCCGCGCACGGCGACGATCGACGTGAACCCGGTGCAAAACAACACGTCAACCGAAAGCACGGGAGTGGGTATTGCGGCGAATGGCAATGTGATCGTAGGCTGGGAGGACGATAGCACGGAGGATTACGACATCTTCTTTTTCGGGGCCGTCTGGACATTATTGGACAGCACCGGCGCTAAGATCATACCATCCACGACAATCACCAACACTCCCCATCCTCCGGCGGAATACATGACTCAAAACAGCATGAACAGCACTTATCGAGCGTATTTTCGCTCGGATGGTACGCCTACGCCGGGTAACACGGCATGGGGGCCGAAGATCAAGGCGAACCGTTTTGGTGACGGGATCGGAATGGGAGCGACGGCGTATTATCTGGGGTTCGAGGTGCCTGAGTTGTTCAACATTAACCTGGATGCGGGTGGAGGCGGTGATTTCCCGGCGGTGCAATTGCTTAACAACGACGGAACGCCAGTCGGTATTGTGAGTTTCGACGATAGTGACGCAGAGCCAGCCGGAGACATTCGCATTGGGGATTGGGAACAGTTGTCCACTGGCCGCATTGTGATCGTCGGCGAGAGCCGACAGGCGGCTGACCGTGCACTTACGGGCCAGACTTCGGGCAACACTCCGGCGTTC
>DASRHX010000401.1:0-4930 GCA_035650295.1 Bryobacteraceae bacterium
CGCTTGTTGATGGGCCTGGCGATGGGATTGACGGCAAGCGCCATCATTCACTCGCCTTGGGGCCACCGTTCGGGCGCCCAGATGAATCCAGCGCTCACGCTTACTTTCTGGACGCTCGGCAAGATAACCACGCGCGACGCCTTCTTCTATGTACTGTTCCAGTTCGCGGGCGGACTCGCCGGCGTCCTGCTCTCCGCTATCGTCATCGGCCCGCCGCTATGGCATTCCGCGGTCAACTTCGCGGCTACCGTGCCCGGCATGCCCGGCGAGGCAGCGGCATTCTGGAGCGAGGCCGCCATCTCCGCTCTGCTCATGGCGACGGCGCTCATCGTGTCCGCCTCGAGTACGCTGCGGCCTTGGATGCCGCTTTTCGCGGGCCTGCTGGTGGCCGCGTTCATCACGTTTGAATCGCCGTTCTCAGGAATGAGCATGAACCCCGCACGAACGCTCGCTTCGGCCATCCCCTCCGGCGAATGGAATGCAATCTGGATCTATTTCACCGCGCCGCCGCTCGGCATGCTGGCCACGGCGCAACTGTACAAGCTGGCCTGCGGCCGCCAACGGATTTGAGGAGTCGTTCATGTCGAACCGTCACTACGACGTCATCATCATCGGGACTGGAGCCGGGGGCGGCACGCTCGCGCAGAAGCTCGCACCATCGGGAAAGCGTATCCTTCTGATCGAACGCGGCGACTACGTACCGCGCGAGAAGAAAAATTGGGACCCACGGTTCGTCAACGTCGAAGGCGGCTACCAAACAAAGGAAATCTGGCACGACCGCGACGGCAAAGAACTGCACCCGCACACCAACTACTGCGTCGGCGGCAATACGAAGTTCTATGGCGCGGCACTGTTCCGCCTGCGGCGCGAGGACTTTGGCGAATTGCGCCACCATGGCGGTATCTCGCCCGCGTGGCCCATCTCTTACGACGATCTCGAGCCTTACTATGCGCAGGCCGAAGAGCACTATCACGTGCATGGCAATCGCGGCGAGGACCCAACCGAGCCGCACGCGAGCAAGCCCTATCCGCATCCAGCCGTAAGCCACGAGCCACGCATTCAGCAGTTGAGCGACGATTTCGCGCGCCAGGGCTTCCGCCCCTTTCACACTCCGCTCGGCGTTCGCCTGAATGAAAAGGACCCGCGCTCCAGCGCCTGCATACGCTGCAACACTTGCGATGGATTTCCCTGCCTCGTCTTCGCCAAAGCCGACGCGCAAGTGCTGGGTGTCGATCAAGCGCTGGGCTATCCCAATGTCGAGTTGATGACCAACGCATACGTGGAGCGGCTCGCCACCAACGGCAGCGCCCGCAGCGCGAAAAGCGCTCTCGTCACCCGCAACGGCGCACGCGAAGAGATTACGGCGGACATCATCGTCGTCTCCTGTGGCGCGATCAACTCCGCCGCGCTTCTTCTTCGCTCGGCCAACGATAAGCACCCCAATGGTCTCGCCAACGGCTCCGGCATCGTCGGCCGGCACTACATGGGCCACACGAATTCCGTATTGATGGCCATCTCGAGATGTCCCAACCCAACCGTCTTCCAAAAATCACTTTCGATAAACGACTTCTATTTCGGCGAAGACGGCTTCGACTATCCGATGGGCCACATTTCGTTCGTCGGCAAGCTCGATGGCGAAACGCTGAAGGCCGGAGCGCCGCCGCTCACGCCTGGCTTCACGCTCGACATGATGGCTAGCCACTCGCTCGACTTCTGGCTCACTTCCGAGGATCTTCCGCTACCCGAGAACCGCGTTACGTTAGATCGCGACGGCAAGATCGTACTCAGCTACACGCCGAACAACGAAGAAGGTCACAAACGCCTGATCGCGCGCCTGAAGCACATGATGCAGAACCAAGGCGAGTGCGAACTCCACGGCCACTCTTGCCATCAGGGCTTGTTCGGACGCAGCCTCTTCGCAGGCCAGCGCATTCCCCTCGCCGGCGTTGCCCATCAGAATGGCACCGTCCGCTTTGGCCACGACCTGAAAACATCGGCGCTCGACGTCAACTGCAAAGCGCACGAAGTCGACAACCTGTACGTCGTTGATGGCAGTTTCTTCCCCTCCAGCGCGGCCGTGAATCCCGCGCTCACTATCATGGCCAACTCTCTGCGCGTCGGCGAACACCTGCTCGAACGGCTGGGCTAATCGGAGGTCACCATCATGTTGCGCCGCGCATTTCTCACGATACTTGTCTTCGCGCTTTCGCTCAGCGCCTCGGAGCGCAAGCCTCTCGTCACCGCCGTCGATTCCATCGGCATCACGGTTTCCGATCTCGACCGCGCCGTGGAGTTCTACACGAACGTACTGACGTTCGAGAAAGTCTCTGGGTTCGAAGCGGCTGGCGAAGCGCTGGAACACACGACTGGCGTGTTCGGCGCGCGCACGCGTACTGCCCGTCTGCGGCTAGGCGGCGAATTCATCGAGCTCACCGAGTACCTTGCGCCTCGCGGAAGGCCCGTTCCCACAGATTCGCGCGGGAATGACCGCTGGTTCCAGCACATCGCCATCATCGTGAGCGACATGGACCAGGCCTACAAGCGCCTGCGCGCCTTCAAAGTGCAACACGCCTCCACGGGCCCGCAGCGCCTGCCCGATTGGAATCCCAACGCCGGCGGCATTCAGGCGTTCTATTTTCGCGACCCCGACGGTCATTTTCTCGAGATTCTCGCCTTCCCGGCGGGCAAAGGAAATCCCAAGTGGCACCGGCCTTCGACGAAGCTCTTTCTCGGAATAGATCACACCGCCATCGTGATCTCGGACACAGAGGCCAGCCTGCGATTCTACCGGGATGTAGTGGGTCTCGAGGTGGCCGGAGAAAGCGAAAACTTCGGTACCGAACAGGAGCACTTGAACAACGTTTTCGGAGCGCGTTTGAAGATCACCGCGCTCCGCGCGGCCAGCGGTCCGGGCATCGAGTTTCTCGAATACCTGGCCCCGCGGGACGGCCGTCCCTTTCCGCCAGAAACGAGATCGAACGACCTCGTCCACTGGCAAACCCGATTCCTGGGCGGCAGCGCGGATGAAGCCGCGCGGCAGCTCCAGCAAGCCCGGTCCGACTTGATTTCGACCGGCGCCGTTATGCTACCGGACCAGCAGGCGGGCTACCGGAAGTCTGTCGTGGCGCGTGACCCGGACGGCCATGCCGTTCAGTTCGTCGAGCGCTAACCCCAATTCTGTAAGAACAACCTGAAGGAGAAATGTAGTAATGAAACTCAACCGCTTGATCTCTGTCTTTGCGCTGATGGCTCTCATGATTGCCGCCAGCGTCACTTACGCCGCCAACAAGGCGGATATTCACACCACCGCGCAATTCCAGGGCCCCAAGGCCAACACCGGCACCGCGATGCACACCTATGAAAACGGCAAGAGCATCCTGCGCGTTTCCGACGATTTCAAAGTGCCCGATACGCCCGCTCCCACGTGGCGCATCGTCGACTCCAAGGGCGTCATCTACACACTCGACGCCTTCAAGATCAAGGGCGGGGAGAAGCGTATGGTCGTCGTTCCGTCCTATGTGAGCAACATCGCCAAGGTTCAGGTCTACTGCGCGTGGGCCGAGGTGCTCCTCGGCGAGGCGCCGTTCTCGTCGGCCGTGAAGTAACGACCACAGATCAATCTCGCTCCCTCCGGGGGCATGGCCCGCATGGGCTGTGCCCCCGATTTTTGTTGGAGCTCAGTCCGCTGCGCCGTAGATCGCGAGATCCCGCCCCTGCGCAACTTCGGTCGTTACGATCGCCTTGTCGCGAAGTTCCTTGAGCGCGGCCAGTTCCGGATCGCGCCGATAAGCGTCGAGGGCAGCAAGATTGGGGAAGCTGACGATGTGGATCTCGCGGAACGAGCAGGACGCTGGTGCTCCATCAAACCGGATCACGCGCTCGATCCTTCCGTCCCACCTCGACATGATCGCCGCCGCGTGCGTCTCGAAGCGCTCGAAGTCGGCGGCAGCTTCGTTCCGGACCTCCAAGGTCACAACCAGGATCAAGCGCGGGTTACCCATCGCCATTCATGCTACGTGGTAACCCGCGCGCAACGGAGAGGCAGTCTAACGTACGAACACGGACACACGCGCTTGCGATTCCGCCGCGCCGATCTTGAGCACGATGGGTGCGGGGGACGAAATGGCGGAAGGTACGACAGCATTGATCTGCATCACACCGGCCGTGCCCGGCGCCTGCCCGCGAAATAGGATCGGTGCCACGGCTCCGCCAATCGTCAGCGCCGTCTCCGCCGCCGGCTCCGGGTAGACCCCGCCCGCAGGTTTCGCCCCGCTGGGACTCGGCGGTTGGGTTACGCCCTGCCCGGTCGCGAAGAGCACGATGACGTTGCCCGCCGCGGCTGGATTCTCCGGCGAGTTCAACGTTCCGTCCTGGTTCAGCACCACCGGGTAGAGGCGCGGGTTGGCAGCCACCACGGGAAAGCGATCCCGGGCCTGGCCATTCACGGTGACTTGCACGGTCGCCTCCGCCGCCCCCGCGATCTCGTACGGCACCTGCAAATTGATTTGATCGGCTTGCACGTAATAGAGCGGCGCGGGGACGCCGTTCACCGTTACGTTCACGCCAGGTCCCGACGTAGGCAGCTTGCCCGTGACCGGGTCGAATGCGAAGCTGATGCCGTTAATCGGCCCCAGGTTCGTGCCATAGAGTTCTAACAACTCCCCCGGCGCGACCACCTGTTGCACCGGCAAGAAGCCGGGCCCGAGCATCCACAACTCATTTGAATTGCCGGCGCTCGTGGAGCCGCCGAAAAAGAACGTCGTACCGCGATCGGCCGCGTAGCTGGACTCGTGGCGGCTACGTCCAACCGCCGGCGCGCCGTCAACCGCAGGCTGCTGCCATGTGTTAGTCGCCGCGTCCCATGCCCACGTGTCGTTGAGCGTCCCGCCACCGCTTCCGCCATACAGTAGAATCCGCGTACGCACATGGT
>DASRHX010000402.1:0-10390 GCA_035650295.1 Bryobacteraceae bacterium
CGGCACCAATGGCGATTTTCATCGGGATAGACCCCAATTTTAACATGCTAGAATGAGGCTTCCCCTGACAAATTTATGCTCTGGAGCAAGCTCTTTATCCCCACGTTGCGAGAAGACCCCGCCGACGCTGAGGTTGCCAGCCACCGCTTAATGGTGCGCGGAGGCTACGTCCGGCAACTCTCCGCCGGCATTTACAACTACCTCTTCCTCGCCCAGCGGTCGATGCTGAAAATCACGGCGATTATTCGAGAAGAGATGGACGCTATGGGGGCGCAGGAGTTCTTCTTACCGGCGTTGAATCCGGCTGAAGTGTGGCAGGAGTCCGGCCGCTGGGACGTGATGGGCGACAACATGTTCCGGCTGAAAGACCGTTTCGGGCGGCCGTTGTGTCTCGGTATGACGCATGAAGAGGTCATGACCGTGATCGCCCGCGGTGAGATGCGCAGCTATAAGCAACTGCCGCAAATCTGGTATCAGATTCAAACGAAGTTTCGCGATGAGCCGCGCCCGAAGAGCGGATTGCTCCGCACGCGGCAGTTCACGATGAAGGACAGTTACTCATTCGATGTCGACGCCGCCGGTCTCGACCGCTCTTTCGATGCGCACCATGCCGCTTATTGCCGCATCTTCGATCGTTGCGGATTGAACTACTTCGACGTCCAGGCAGATTCCGGTTCGATGGGCGGATCGCAATCGAACGAGTTCATGGTTGTGACCGAGGCGGGCGAGGACCTGGTGGTCCATGCGCCGGCATCGAAATACGCGGCGAATATGGAGAAAGCCGTCAGCGTGCCTGTACATCCCGCCGTAGCCGACCCCGAGGGCGACCTCATGCCCGAGGAGTTTCACACACCGGGACAGAAGACAATCGCCGAAGTGAGCGCGTTCACGAGGCTACCTGAGACGTCACAGATGAAGAGCTTGGTTATGGCCGCCGACGGCAAGCTCGTCATGGCCGTGTTGCGCGGTGACCACTCGCTGAACGAGACCAAGTTCGCCTCGCTGATGGGAGCGCAAGAGGTGCGTCCGGCGCATCCGGAGGAGATGCGAGAAGCGCTGGGCGCCGATGCCGGATCCCTCGGACCGGTAGGCGCGCAGAAAAAGATGCGTCTCGTTGCCGACGCCGCGTTGAAGGGCCGCAAGAACATGATTTGTGGCGCCAACAAGGACGACTACCATCTGCGCAATGTCACTCCGGACGAGGATTTCAAACCGGAGTGGGCCGACATTCGTCGGGTGAACGCAGGAGACACGTGCGTGGGCACCGGCGAAGAATTGCGCATCGAGAAAGCGATGGAGGTGGGCCACATCTTCAAGCTCGGCTACAAATACTCCGAGTCGATGGGGCTGCGCGTCCTGGGCGAGGATGGCAAGGAGTTTACACCGATCATGGGCAGCTACGGCATCGGCGTAGAGCGCATCCTGTGCGGAGCCATTGAACTCTTTCACGACAAGGATGGCATTGTCTTGCCTGTGTCGATCGCGCCATTCACCGTGGTCGTGACACCGGTGAACATGGGTGACGAAGCGCAGCGCAAGACGGCGGAGAAGCTCTACGCCGAATGCAAGGCGCTCGGGCTCGACGCCGTACTCGACGACCGCGACGAGCGGCCCGGCGTGAAGTTCAAGGACGCCGAGTTGGTGGGCATACCGTATCGCATTACGGTGGGGAAGAAGCTCAGCGAGGGCAAGGTGGAGATCGCTGTCCGCGCGAGCAAGACCATGACCGAGGCGACGGTGGAAGAAGCGGCAGCCAAAGTGGCCGCAATGGTGCAAGAGGCCATGCCCAAACTCAAGGCGTAATGCGCAGGACGTAATGCATGGCGATCGATTGGGCCGCGATCCGCGACGAGTTTCCGCCCCTGCGCGAATGGACGTTCCTGAATACGGCCACCTTCGGACAAATGCCGCGACGAGCCGTCGAGGCCATGGAGCAGCATTTCACGCATCGCAACGAGCTTGCCTGCTGGGACTTCCTCGATTGGTTCGACGACGCCGATGAGATCCGCCGATCTATCGCCCAATTGGTGAATTGCCAGGGCGAAGACGTCGCTTTCATTCCGCATGCGTCAACAGGCCTTTCCCTGCTGCTCGGCGGCCTGGAATGGAAGGCTGGCGATCGCGTGGTCACCTTTCAGAACGAGTTCCCCAATAATCTCTATTTCCCTTCGCTTCTCGGTGAGCGGGGCGTGGAGTTTGTCGAGACGGACTGGGATGGGCTGCCAAACGCCCTAAATGAGCGCACGCGCGTCGTGGTGGCAAGCACGGTGAATTACACCAACGGCTACCGGCCGCCGCTGGAAGAGTTGTCGCGGCTTACACGGGAGCGCGGCATCCTTCTTTACCTCGACGGTACGCAAAGCGTCGGCGCGCTGCAGATCGATTTGAGCAAAATCCGACCCTCGCTCTTCACCGTGCACGGCTACAAGTGGCTGCTCGCGCCAACAGGTGCGGCGTTCATGTATGTGTCGCCGGAATTGCGCCGGAGATTGAAACCAAACGTGGTGGGTTGGCGCAGCGACTACGACTGGCACAATGTGTCCGATCTGCATCACGGAGCGCCACGATTCAGCGGCGATGCCGAACGCTATGAGGGCGGAATGCTACCATTTCCGCTCCTCTACGCGATGGGCGCTAGCGTGCGGATGATGCTGGAGCTTGGGCCGGCGGCAATTGAGGAACGAGTGCAGGAATTGGCGGCCGGGTGCCGCAGGGTGGTGCGGAGTCTGGGGGGAAAGCTGCTTTACGATGAGCGGCCGAACTTCGATTCGGGGATCGTCGCGGCGCGGTTCGAAGGGTATGATGCGCCGGAGCTTGCGCGGAGGTTGAAGGAGCGCAATGTCCTCGTTTCGGCGAGGCACGGCAACGTGCGAGTTAGTGTACACTTTTACAATAGTCAAGAAGATTTGGATCGGTTGGGGAACGAGCTTGGAAGGCTCGTATAAGATGCTGATCCGCACGTGAATACAAGCGACGTAGAAGACCAATTACAGCGAATCATCATTAGCCGCCCGTTCCGCGCCAGTAAGCGCATGAGGCGCTTCCTGGAGTTCACGGTCCGGCAGGTGATGGAGGGCAAATCGGGCGAGCTGAAAGAGGCGCTGGTAGGCGTCGAGGTATTCGACCGCCCGGCCGATTACGATCCTCGCATCGACCCCATCGTGCGCGTCGAGGCACGCCGTTTGCGGCAAAAAATCGAGCAATATTACGCGTCGGAGGGTGCCCGCGATCCGGTGCGGATCGAATACGTCAAGGGCGGGTATGCCCCGGTCATCGCGCAAGCGGCACGTGAGACAGCCGACCTCCCCGCAGCCAGCCTGGGAACGATCCGATCAGTGCTGGTGTTGCCCTTCGTCAGTCTCGGCGCGGGCACGGATCAGGAGTATTTCAGCGATGGTTTGACGCAGGAGTTGATCCACGCCTTCACGCGAGTAAGCGGATTGCGGGTCTTGGCCTGGAATACGTCGGCGCGGCTGCGCGGTAAGTCGGCGCAGGCTCCCGACGTGAATGAGCAGGCCCAGGCCGACGTGATCGTCGAGGGCAGTGTGCGGCGGCAAGGAGATCGCGTGCGCGTCCATGTGCAGATCGTCGAAGCGAAGTCGGACTTCTACCTGTGGACGGAGACCTTCGAACGCACGCTGGGCGACCTATTTGCGCTCCAGGAACAGATTGCGCGGTCAATCGCGTCGGTTCTGCGCATTCAGCTCACGGCGCCCACCGCACCGCGGCCGAACTATCGCGTGGAGGCGCACGACTTCTATCTGCGCGGGCGGCACGAATGGTTCCGGCGGACGGAGCAATCGCTGCGGCAGAGCATCGTACTGTTCGAACGGGCGATCAAGGAAGACGAGCGGTGTGCGCCGGCTTGGGCGGGGCTGGCCGATGCGTGCAGCCTGTTAGCCGACTATGGATTCGAACCCACGGCGACGGTGATCGAAGAGGGGCGGCCGGCGGTAATGCGGGCGCTCGAGTTGGACCCGAGCCTGGCCGAGGCGCACACGTCCTTGGGATTCATTAAGAGCTTCTTTGATTGGGACTGGGGCGCGGCGGAACAGTGTTACCGCACGGCGATCGCTCTGAACCCGGGGTATGTGACGGCGCATCACTGGTACGGATTGGATTTGCTGGCGCTGCAGGGGCGATTTGACGAGGCGCGCGTGGAGTTGGACATCGCCGCGCGGTTGGACCCGCTGGAGCCGATCATCCTCGAAAGCGGGCCGTACCTTTCGTTGCTGTGCGGAGACTTCGCGGCGGCAGAGGCGGGGTACCGGAAGTTGATCGCCAGCGCGCCGCAGTTTACGAAGGGCTATACGGGTTGCGGGCGGTCGTTGTGGGGCATGGGCCGCTATGCCGAGGCGATCGAGATGCTGGAGATGGGGCGGAGCCTTTCGGGAGACGTGCCGAGCGTGCTGGGAGCGCTCGGGCAGGTGTACGCGACGGCGGGCAACGAGCCCGAAGCGCGGCGTTACCTGGCGATGCTGTATGAGATGAGCAAGACGCGGCACGTACCAACCAGTTGTCTGGCGCTTGTGCATTCGGGATTGGGTGAGCGGGAGGCGGCGCTGGGCCACCTGGAACGGGGCGTGGAGCGGCGCGAGTTGCCGCTGAACCACATGAAGGTGCATCCGGGCTATGACGCGCTGCGCGGGGAAGAGCGGTTTCAGCGCTTGTTGGTGAAGATGCGCCTGGTGGGCTGACTGCGCTAATCTTCCAGAATTACAAACGCCATCCCTTGCTGTGCCGTGTGCGTCAGCGACAACGAGATGTGCTTCACCCCGAGCTTCGCGGCAACCTCCGCCGCTACTCCGTGCAAACGAAGAGTGGGCTTGCCTGAAGGCAAGTTAGCCACTTCGAAATCCTGGAAGCGTACACCGCGCCGCCACCCCGTTCCAATTGCCTTCATGCCCGCCTCCTTCGCCGCGAACCGGGCCGCGTATCGCTCGTACTTGTTCGCTTTGCGTTGTACGTATGCGATCTCGCCTGCCGTGTACACGCGATTTAAAAAGCGCTCCCCAAAGCGCTCGATCGATCGCTGAACCCGATCCACCTCGGCCAGGTCCACTCCCGTCCCCAAGATCAAAGCCCGGCTCCCGTCGTAGTAATGGTAAGCCGCCCGTGCTTTACGCCTTTAGTTGCGATCAACACGTCGGCGATTTTCCTTACTGCTTCCGATTTGCCTTTCACAACTAAAACTTCCAGGCAGTTGTCATGGTCAAGATGCACGTGTAGCGTGGACAGAATATTTTGATGATGATCGTGCTGCAGATTGGTCAGACGCTCACTGAGTTGACGGACATGGTGATCGTATACCAGCGTGACGGTACCCACAACCTGCGAATCGGGACTCTCCCAATCCTGACGGATTAACTCATCGCGAATCAAATCCCGAAACGCCTCGGAGCGGTTCGTGTAGCCCCGACCCGAAATCAGTTGATCGAATTTTGCCAATAGGCCGGTGTCGATTGCGACACCGATGCGGCTTAGATCGCTCATGGAGATTCTCACCACGAGCCTAGCCGAGGCTTATCGCCAAGGCAAGTTTCAGTCGGCTTTCTGCTGCTTCCTGTACTCGCTCCAACGTTTTTTCTGGGCTTCGGCAATACGCTTCCGCGCGGCCGCACTCATCTTCCGGCGGCGCTTCGGCTTCGCTACCGATGCCGCCGCGACGCTGGCTGACTTGGCCGGTCTGCCAGGTGATTTCTTGCCCAGGAGCCCACGTAGTTGCCGGATCTGATCTTCGATCCGGTCCTTTTGGAGCGACAGTCCCTCTAGTGCCGCGGCAAGCAGGTTCGGATCATTGATAAGTTGTGTTGTTCGGGCCATGGATAACCTCAGTCGAAGATTCTATCCCAATGTAACAAAAATTACTATTCAAAAGTTACGTTCCGTGTCCAAAAGTATGGTCACGGGACCTTGGTTCACCAGTCCAACTTCCATCGTTGCTTGAAATACTCCCGTTTCGACAGTCAGCCCCGCTTGTCTGACTTGCTCCACAAAGTACTCATACAAGTCACGAGCAAGTTCCGCTCCCGCGGCCCGATCAAACGAAGGCCGGTTGCCCTTCCTTACATCCCCCCATAACGTAAACTGCGAAATTACCAGCACCCCTCCGCCTACTTGTTCCACGTTTAGGTCCATCTTCCCGCGGTCGTTGGAGAAGATTCTAAGCCCGGCGATCTTACGCGCCAGACATTCAGCCTGCGCCTTCGTGTCCGCTTCGGACACACCCACAAGCACCAAGAGGCCGCTCCCGATCGATCCCACGGTCTGGCCATCCACTTTCACCCGAGCCTCCGAAACCCGTTGCACGACCGCTCTCATGTTCTTCCACTCCTGGCGCCGACGATAAGCGAGAGGGGTACGGGCGTTTTCCACCTGCTACTAAGCCTTCTACCTGAGGGACCCACGCAGCAGGCATGGCCATAATGGGGTCCATGATCTACCGTCGCCGGAGAGGCGGGAAGCGATTGCCCGCGGGCTTTTATCATCTGCAAAGCGACGGAAGTGCAATGAGCGGTTTCGGGGATGGGGATTCCATCCGGCTTCGCGATGAGAACGGCCACGTTTGGCAGGGCAGTATCGACGTGAACGCCGACGATTCTCTCCGCTATCGATTCCGCGACGATAACGGGAACGATATCAGCGGCTACGCCGACGACTTCGGCGTCCTCCTTCGCGACGGTAAAGGCCGGACTTGGCGCGGCTATATCTGCTAAGGAACCTCCCGCGCTACCGCGGCCGCTTTGAATACTTGTCATACAACTTTGTGTGCTTGTTTTCCAGATTCACTGGCTTGCCCTGAATAAACATCTGCCGCAATTGTGTCCGCGCTTCTAAGGGATCGCCATCGGTCAAAATCAGATCGGCGATCTTGCCCTCCTCGATCGTTCCGAGTTGATTCCCCACCCCCCAAATCTCAGCCGCATTCGACGTCACAGCCTTCAAAGCAATCTCCTTGGGCAACCCAAACGCCACCGCGGCGGCCGCCTGGTAGGGAAGGTTTCGCGCGAATTGAGTATCAAAAGTACCGAATGCAAACTTGACTCCGGCTTTGTGCAACTCCGCCGGCAGCGTGTATTGGCTGTCGTAGGCGTCGTCCTCGTCCAACGGAAGCGAATGTGTCTCGGGAAGAATCACGGAAATCTTGTCTTTGACAATCTCCGCCAGAGCCTTACCCGGCTCACGAACACCCGCCAGGACGATGTGCAAGCGCTCACGCCGCGCGAACGCGATGGCGTCGAGAATTGTCCTTTCCCGCGCCGCCACTACCATTAAGGTACGTTTCCCACTTAATACCGGAAGCATGGCCTCTAACTTGGGATCCGCCGTGAATCCCGGGCCGCCGGCCGCCTTGGCCTTCTCATACCGCCGCGCGTCTTCAAAGAAGAGCCGCAACTTCTCCACTTGCGCCTCATAACGCCGCTTCGCTTCTTCGTAAGGCGTCGCCTGACGGTTGAACGATTCGCCCGGCGTGGCTGGCACGACCGGAAAATTCAACCGTACCGCGGTGTCACCTTTTATATTCATCTCTTCCCACGTCCAGCCATTGAGATGAATCAAGGCACCCTGTCCCGAGATAACTCCACCCGCGGGAAGTGTTAAGACAGAAGTAATTCCGTTGGCACGGGTGACTCCAATATGTTCGGTTTCTGGATTAATCGCGATCAACGCCCGCAATTGAGGGTTGAAGTCCCCCAACTCGCTTGTGTCATTGGTCTCTCGTACGGCGCCGATCTCACTCAATCCAATCGCCGTCGCTGAATCGATCATCCCCGGATAGAGATGTAGTCCCTTGGCGTCGATTATCGTGGTGCCCTTCGGTGCGGTTAGCCTTTGGCCTACTCCGGCTATCTTTCCATTCTGAATCAGCACCGACCCGTTTGTAATATCCGGTCCGGAAATCGGATGAATCGTCGCGTTTCGAATCAGGATTGTATCCTGCCCTAACGCCAAGGCCGCCGCGCCCGCCAGTAACATGCAAAGGTTCACGCGGGCCTCCGGCTCGTCACGGTCTTCCTCTGCTTTTCTTCCAGCGCTTTTTTTCGTAACTGAGTTCTCACACGCTCTCTCTCGTCGTGCTCCCGGTCAAACAACAGCTCCCCATCCACGAATACTTTCTCCACCTTGCTGTAATTCGACAGCGGATGTTGGTCAAAAAGGACCAAATCCGCGTCCTTACCCGCCTCAATCGAACCTACACGCGAATCAATAGCCAGTTGTTTGGCCGGATTGATGGTCACCATTGCCAGCGCTTCGTCCTCGCTTAGTCCCCCGTACTTGATGGTCTTGGCGGCCTCCTGGTTCAAGTGCCGCATCAGCTCCGCGGAGTCTGAATTCAATGACACCAGCACGCCCCGTTTGTGCATCAGTGTGGCGTTGAAAGGAATTGCATCATAGGCCTCTACCTTGTATGACCACCAGTCGCTGAACGTCGAAGCTCCCGCCCCATGAGCGACGATTTCATTGGTTACTTTGTAGCCCTCCAAGACGTGCTGCAATGTGCGGATCTTAAAGCCAAACTCATCGGCGAGCCGCAGAAGCATGAGTATTTCGTCGGCACGATAGCAGTGCGCATGCACAAACCGCTTGCCTTCCAAAACCTCCGCCAGCGGTTCCAGTTTCAGATCGCGCCGTGGCGGGAGCATCCGCTCGCCCCTGCTCTTTTTCGACTCGTACTCCTTCCAGTCCGCTTGGTATCGCCTGGCATCCGTGAACGCCTCGCGGATCACGTCTTCCACGCCCATGCGAGTCGCTGGGTAGCGTAACGCCGCTGCTCCAGGCGAGGGCGCGGCGCCTCGCCGCTTCGGATTTTCTCCCAATGCAAATTTAATCCCCGGCCTTGCGCCTTCGAACAACATTGCGCCCACATTTTTTCCCCATCGCAACTTAATTACGGCGCACTTACCGCCTATTGAGTTGGCGCTTCCGTGGAGTATATTCGCCGTTGTTACGCCACCCGCCAAAGCCCTGTAAATATCGACATCCTCCGGGTTCAACACATCCTCAATCCCCACCATGGAACTTACCGAAACGCTGCCTTCGTTGATCGAATCGGCGGCGATGTGCGAGTGACAATCGACAATTCCCGGCATCAAATACTTCCCTGCCGCCTCCACCACCCGGGCTCCTGCGGGAATCATCAGTTTTTGGCCGACATCGGCGATCTTTCCATTCGAAATGCGCACAGATCCATCGAGCGACCCCTTCGTTACCGTCAGAATCTTCGCATTCTGAATCACGAGATCGGCCCCCGGAAGCACGGTGACGGCCGATGCGACCACAGCGATCAGTTGGATCACGTTTTTCATTTCTCTTTTTCCTCCGCTTCCGGCACCGGCTCATACTTCACGCCGTCAACGATCACCATACGCACTTTCGCCTTCTCCTGAAACCAATCGCCATCCACCACTGTGAGGTTCGCGATCTTGCCGGGCTCGATCGTCCCCACGCGATCGGCCACTCCGTAAATCTCCGCAGGGTACGCCGTCAGCGCCTTCACGGCTTCCTCTCTCGACAACCCGGCGTCGATTGCCTTCTTCACCGCCGCCCTCACATCGGCCGGCTTCTCCACTCCACCCGAGTAGAATGCGAACTTTACACCCGCCTTTGCCAGCGCCGCCGGCGCTCCGGGCGCCGCCTCGCGCAATTCAAGCGTCCTGAGGCTGTCTTCTATGTCCGGATTCGCGTCCTTCGCCCGCTCCGGCCACTGCAAGCTCACGAGCACCGCGAAGGCACTTGCTTGGATCGTCCCCATCGCACGCGCCGCGTCGTGGCCTCCATACAGAACAACCGGCCGCTTCAACTCTGCTCCGAACCTAACCATGCGCTCTAACTCCACTTTCGTCGCGGCGGGTAACAACGCCCGCGGGGACTGCAACACTCCCTCCAGCGCCCGGTCGTATTCGGGCCGCCGCATCCCGCGAGGGTTCTTCTCATGCATCTCCTTGGCGGCACGATAGTGGTCCGCATCGAGATACACCTGGCGGATGTAAGCAAATGCGCCCATCAACGAACCTGGAAAGCTCGTGAATCCTTGTGTGCGCACGCTCAAATACTGACCCACTGGCGAAGCCACCAGCATTTGTCCGGTCTTTTCGCCCGCCATATTCAGCCATGCTCCCTGGCCGGCGAACAATCCTGTGGTCGGAAACACTACCGCCGAAGTGAAGCCCGCGTTCCGCGCCCGCTCGATCGTCTTATCCTGCGGGTGTACCAACTCCTGCGCCGCCACCCATGACGTATTGGACGGCCTGTCTTCGGGACCTCGCGCCACGGGCGCCGGACGCCGCGCTACCCCGCCATCGGCCGGCTTTGGAATTCCCCAGGTGCTCAGCGCGTCGGTAAACCCCGGATACACCGTCAGCCCGGCGCCCTCAATTACCCAGGCGTC
>DASRHX010000403.1:0-10469 GCA_035650295.1 Bryobacteraceae bacterium
CTCTCCGTTCGGCGAAATACCATTGAACGCAACGATGGGCTTGGGCACAGCCTTCCGTCTTTCGCTCCCATCCTCCTTCATGCGAAAAAGGAAATTCGATCCACCCTCCCGTGCGCGAAAGAAAAGCTCTCCACCGGGACCGAACGCGGGAGTGTCGGCTTCGTCCGCCGTAAGTTGTCTGGGCGGAGAGCGGCGGTCTAGCGCCGCCAGCCAGAGATGCGACCTACTCTCCGCATCCAGCGCCGAAAATAAGACGTGCTCACCATTTGCGGAGATGTCATAACCGGTTACCACAAAATCCACCAACAATCGCTGGCTTCGAACGGTTTTCAGATCGGCAGCCCACAATTCACCATACTCGTCGGTTCGCGCGACGCCGCGGCGCACAAGGTAATAGAGCTTCCTTGCATCCGGCGAAAACACCGAGCCGGCTTGTTGGAATTTAGCGGGCAACGAGCCGAATCCCTCCGAAGAGATCTGGCGTTCCACGCCGCCGTCATCAACCCAGACGGCGCTTTGTGAGATCGCTACAGAAGTTATGAGCGAGCGGCCGTCGGGCGCCAGGGCGATTCCTTCCTCCTCGGTGGGACCCCAAGTGATCCGCTCCGGTCGGCCGTCGGGAAAACGCTGGCGGTATATGTGAAAACCGCCAGCTGCGTCGCTATTCAGGTACATCCATTTTCCATCCGGCGACCAGGCTGCATTAGTGCATCGTCCCTCGACAGGCCCCACGCGTGTGCCTCGCGACGTGCCGTCAAAGGGAACCACACGGCATGGCAGCCAGACGGCGTTTTCCATTTCAACAATCAATACCGATTTCCCATCAGGAGAGAGATAGGATCGGTGCGCCATGCCCATTTCTGTGGGCGGCACGTATACATCATGGGCGCCCACCCGGTTTTCGGAAGCGGTTATGACAGCCATGTGACTGCCCTTCTTGATTTCCGAGAACAATAATCGATGTGAATCGATCCAGACCAGCCCGGAGGCGTTCGGCAGCCACATCTGTGGTTCGCCGCTGAGCGACGGCACCACCCAGGTATCCCAGGCGAATCCTGCATTCACGGTTGTGTACGCGATGCGTGAAGCATCTGGAGAGAACACCGGACTCATTTTTCGAAGTGAGTCGCGGGTGAGTGGGACAGGCTCGCCAGCAGGCAGAAGCTTCACATAAATCTGGCCGGGGCCATGGAACGTGCTCTCGCCTCGAATGAAGGTGAGTATTCGTCCGTCGGGAGATAGAGCGGGCGAGGTAGCGGAATCGGTGAAGTTCGTAAGCTGTAACCACTCGGTGCGACTTGCAGGGGCGGCGGCGTACCAAAACCAGATCGCCACAGCCACGGCTACCAACGTGATCACGGCTGCAGCAGCAGGTGCTAGCCAGGAGCGTCTGGACGTCACTACCGGTTGCGAGGCAGTGGCCGCGGATTCAAGTTGCTTCTGCAGCCGTTTCAACTCTGAGTGCAGGTCCGCTGCAGATTGGTACCGAAGATCGCGATCTTTTTCCAGCAGCCTGGCAATAATTCGATTCAACTCCGGGTGTACGTTTGGCGCTGGTGGAACCGCGTGGTGCAGAATGGCATCGAATATCAGCGGGGTAGTACTCGCGTCGGCGAATGCGCACCGGCCGCTGACCATCTCGTAGAGCACCGCGCCGAAGGAAAACAGGTCGCTGCGCCCGTCCAAGTGCTTGCCACACACCTGCTCCGGAGACATGTAAGCTATGGTCCCGAAAACCACACCAGGGGCCGAGAGTTGCTGTGCAGCAACGGTTGAAGCATCGCGACGCTCCGGTGCGAGCGCCGGCTTCGCCAAGCCGAAATCCAGGATCTTCGCAATTCCCCGGCCCGTGATGAAAATGTTGGCTGGTTTAATATCGCGGTGCACAATTCCTTTGGAGTGCGCCGCGCCCAATGCATCGGCGATTTGGATGGCGATGTCCAATGTCTCGGAGCGCGGCAACGGTGCTCTTGCGGCGATTTGGTCTCTAAGTGTGTTGCCTTCCAGCAGTTCCATCACTAGGAACGGCGTGCCCTGATGTTCACCGATGTCGTAGACGGTGCAGATACCGGGATGATTCAGGGCCGAAGCGGTGCGAGCCTCGCGCTGGAAGCGGCGCAGGGCTTCCGGATCGCTCTGCGAAAGCTGCGGCAGCAGTTTGATCGCAACGGACCGTTCCAACCTCTCATCGTGGGCATGGAACACTTCGCCCATGCCACCTCGGCCAATAGGCTCGATCACATGATAGGGCCCCAGCCGGGTACCGGGCTCCAGAGTAAACTGCGCGGGCGTAGCCATCGCCATAACCGGGGATTCCAGGAACGAAGGACCTTCGTGAGCCAAGAGCGACTCCGCTTCCCGCCGCAACTCGGTGTCTTCGCCGCACTCACGCGCGAGGAATCCAACCCGCTCGTCAGGCGCTAGCTGCGCTGCCTCGTGGTACAGTTGTTCGACTCGTTTCCAGCGCTCAGGCTCCATGCGGCGCACCTTTGGTCATATCGCGCCCAAGCCATGCCTTGGCAAGTTTCCAATCGCGCAGGACTGTGTCAGGCGACACACCGAGTACCACGGCCGCCTCCTCCGCGCTCAACCCACCGAAAAAGCGCATCTCCACGACGCGCGCCTTACGAGGATCAAGTTTGGCCAGCGCGCACAGGGAGTCATCCAACGCCGTCAGATCGCGGCTCCGTTCTGCGGTGAAGACCAGCGCTTCATCGAGAGGTAGCGGCCCGACGCCCCCGCCGCGTTTGTCATACCGGCGTGCACGCGCGTAATCGACGAGGATCCTCCGAATTAGTTGTGCGGCCAGCGCGAAGAAGTGCGCGCGATCATGCCAGCGGACGTCGTGTACACGCGCGAGACGAATGTAAGCTTCATGCGCAAGCGCGGTGGTTTGCAAGGTATGACCGGCGCGCTCGTGTTCCAGGTGACGTCTGGCAATGCGCCGCAACTCGTCATAAACGAGCGGCACGAGCTCATTGAAAGCCGCTTGGCTGCCGTTTCCCCACGCGGCCAGGAGTTCCGTGATATGGCCGAAGGACACCCGAGTCATACAATTTTCTCGGAATTATATCAGCGGCTTTCCGGTTTCGGTCGAAAGTTCTCGCTCCATACCAATGAGGAAGGGCTACTGCCCGAAGGAGCGATGCATGAGAATGACAGGGAACGTAATGTATGTCATGGCCGTGGTTGCCGGCGTCCTGCAAGCGCAGCAGATAACTATTTTGGACATTGATGTTGAAAACACGGTTCAATATGTGGGGGATGTAGCCGATTCTACGAAACTGGCAACGGTTCCGACATCGACGCTACCCGCCGCTACACGAGCTTTCACGGACACCATTGTCATCGGAGACATCGTGGCCGTGAATGGCAAGCCAGCCAAGGGGACTTGGAGTTCCCGTCAATACCGGATGGCATTCAACCCGAGTCCGCAACCGGGTTTCGCAATCGCGGATGTGAGCCAAGTTACGATTTCCGAATGCAAGTGGGAGATTCTAAATGCGGAGGGAGCCTTCATCGGCAGGTTCATGGATGGAGGCTTCTTCCCGCACGCGATCAGCGGCGGGACCGGAGCGTTCCTGGGCGTTCGCGGTGAAATGAGAGGCGGTGTTCATCCAGACCCAATCCCGACCCGGGTGGCATCAATGCTGGAGGACCCTGGGTACCGGCGTGTGAACGGCGGAGGCAGAACGCGCGTGCGGCACAGTCTGGTCCCGCTGTTTGTGCCCGCAGTCGATCCGGCGGGGATCTGGCACGCGGATTTTTCGCCAGTTTCGGCGGTGAGCCCAGCCCGTCCGGGGGAAATCCTGATTCTGCGCGCCATGAATCTGGGACCGACTACGCCGGACCTCAGTCCGGGACAGCCCTTCCCCACAGGTACGATGCACATTGTAAACGCGCCGGTTGAAGTGAGCATCGGCGGGCAACCGGCGGAGGTCTTGAATCAAGTCGGTTGGCCGGGTGCCGCTGGTATTTACCGCGTTGATGTCCGGGTGCCTGCTGGGGTGGCCACCAATGTGGCGCCACTGCAATTGACGGCGGCCTGGATCAGGGCGGCCGAAATAACGTTACCGATGAAATGAGGGTTGTACCGGTTGGAGAGGCGACTGGGTTGGCGGATTGTCGCGCCAGTTCGACAGCGCCTTGCCACAGCGTTCCGGCAGTGTTGTCCGCGCAGAGGCGGCCGAAAATCACGTTTCAAGTAAGGGGGAAGAAACGAGATTTCCTGTCGCTTGAGAACCTGCGGGGGGTAAGTGAAACGGCGGGCGCTGTTCACGCCCGCCGCTCACGTACTTCACCAGTCTCAAGCGGTGGGGGCGGCTTCAGACTTGTTTCGAGATACGGCTGCTTGTGCAGTTCCATAACGCCAGACGCCGCGACACCCACATCACACTGCGATTGAATCGCCGCGCCAACTCTTCCAGACTGTAGCCGAAACGCTGCTCCATTCGTGAAGCAGCCCACCTCCAGCGCGGTCTCGTGTTTAGAAATGCGCAGCGAGCGGTTAAGCAGCACGGCCGCGGCCTCGCTCATTGGCCACACCACCGCTTCCACCGCGTCGCGCCCCAGTTGTTTCAACGCCGCGATCCGCTTGTAACCATCGATGACAACGTAGCGGTCCGTCTGGTCTTCGGCTGCCCCCACTAAGATGGGCGGTTGCTCATCGGATTCGGCCAGCGACCAGCCGGAAGATTGGCTTTTGATGTCAAGTTGCCGGGAAACGCCCGACGCTTCCTTGTGAGACGACGCAGAGGGAGGTTTCGCCCAATCCTCGGAACGGCGACTACACGTTCATGTGGATTGCTGGCGCGGTAGGGACGACCATCCGACCTGAGCCGGTTCTTTTCAGGCCAGGGGAGAATTGCTTGGCAGAATAAGGTAAGGGATGATCGGCTTCCTCGGTAGGCCTAGAGAGGGAGGCCAACGCGTCTCATGAGGTCCGAGTAACGTGGGTCCGCCCGGAAGCTATCGAAGTACATCCATGGGAGCTCGTGAATTCGTGTTGCGCGCGCTTGGTACGCCTTCTCGAGCCAGCCGAACGTCGCGTCAGCGTCGCCGAGCCCGGCGTGGATGACGGCAAAATCCATCGGATCGACGTATCTTTGCCTGGACATTGATGTAATCTCTTCCAGAATACGCAGGGCCTTTGTTCTCTCTCCGGCACGCCCATAGACATGGCCCAGGAGCGCTCGAAAGAGCGGGCCATCACTCATATTAACGGCTTTGGTCAGGCAGGCAATCGAGTTCGAAAAGTCGCGAACGCCCGCATAAGAGAGGCCCTGCCACCACAAAGCATTGACGCGATTCGGGTCGAGTTCGAGCGCCTGCTCGCTGGCCTGGATCGCTTCGCCATAGCGGCCGGCACGAAACAGTAGCATGGCACGGGCAATCAGGGGGTGAGCCGAAACGGGGTCCAATGCCTGCGCTCGCGCGCACTCCGCAAGGGCCTCGTCATAGCGCTTCATGCGGGACAGACACTCGGCGTACCAAAGCCGCGTCAGCAGATGACTCGGATTCAACTGCAAAGCACGTTGGTACTCAACGACAGCGCCCGCAAGGTTCCAATCGTATCCTTTGATTACGTCAGCCAGGGCATTGTGGGCGGCGGCATTCGATTCATCCATCTCCAGCGCCTTCAGGGCAGCCGCGCGCGCTTCGGGGTGTGTCTCGGCGGAGGGACGCAGTCCGAAGATCCCGGCGTAGATCAGCGCCTGGGCGAGGCCGGCATGGGCCTCGGCGTGCCGGGGTTCCATTTGGATCGCTTCGGTGAAGAACCCGATGCTCTTGGCGATCCCCGGTACGCCCTTGTGCAGGAAAAAATTCCCCTTGAGGAAGGCATGGTGAGCCTCGGGGTTGACCAAGCGAGTCCGCGCGAGGCTGGCCTGTTCCCGAGGCGTCAGCTTGACCTGGATCTCGCGTGCGACGGCGCGCGCCACTTCGCCTTGGAGCGCCAGGATATCGGTAAGGTCCCGTTCATACCGTTCCGACCAGAGATGCCGGTCATCGTCCGCCCGGATCAACTGCGCGTTAATCCGAACCTTGCCGCCCGCCTGCACCACGGTTCCTTCTAAGATCGCGTCGACCTTCAGCTCCCGCGCAATCATTGGCAATGGCTTGCGCGCCCCTCCTTTGTACCGCATGACGGAGGTCCGTGAGATGACGCGCAGCGAACCGATCCGGGCGATCTCGCCGATCAGTTCGTCCGTCATCCCGTCGGAAAAGTACTCCTGTGCGGGGTCGCCCGACAGATTTTCCAGCGGCAGTACGGCGATCGACTCGATCCGCCGCCACGGTGATTTCCAACGTTGGTACGCGACAGAAATGAGCACCACCGCGAAGAGCCCGCTGCCCATGGCGAACAAACCACGCCGCTGGATAAGCCGGGGCAGGCGTCCTGAATCGGGCGGCGGCGGATCTAGCGGGGGCTCGGCGGGGATGATTTCCACCGGTGCCAGAAACCGATACCCCCGCTGAGGCAGTGTCTCAATAAACCGCGGATTATCGGCATCGTCACCCAGAGCCTCGCGCACGCGATTGATTGCTTTGTTGAGGCCGCGGTCGAAATCGGTGACCGTCTCGGGCCAAAGCCTTTTTTGCAGCTCTTCGCGCGTCACGACCTCTCGCGGACGCTCGACAAGCGCCGCCAGGACCTCAAAAGGCTGCTCTTGCAGCTTGACCTTCAGGCCCTGCTTGTAGAGTTCGCGGGACGTGAGATTAACCTCGAAGGTCCCAAAGCGCAGCCTTGGTCTCCCATCCACGGGCCACGTCCTCCTTGCGCTGGATTATAACAGCGCCCGCTTGGCACAGGGGATTGGAACCCGAATCTAGTTGATAGCGTTTGAGTTAAGCGGGAACACAGTCGCCACAAACAAAGAACCTGCCCGCCATTGAAAGCTGAAAGCCGAGGCATTACTTTCCGGCTGAGACCGAAAGGAGGTCTAACGATGCAACGATCCACTTTCCTCATTTCAGCCGCCCTGATCGCGAGCGCGGCGCAAGCGCAGGCCCAGACTCTTCTTGAGAAGATCCGGACTCCGGACAAAGCCGTACCGGTGGTCAACCAAACCCTGGAGGGCGTCTGGCTGACCGAACTGCGACGACCAGGTCAACCCGCCGAGCAGCCTACACTACCGAACCTAGTCACCTATCACCCGAACGGTACAGTAGTCGGTCACTCCGCGGATGCGGCACAGACTTCGGCCCACGGAGTTTGGGTGCGAGTCGGCGACCGCAAGTTTCTCCAGACGATGTTCGTCTTCAACTTCAACGAGAACCGGGTGCTCACCACGATTACTAAGGTTCGAGTGAATGTCCAATTGAGTCCGGATGGCCAGAGCCTGAGGGGTACCCAAGAGGTGGTTGTAATGAACCGGGACGGAAACGTGATGGCCACGATTCCAGGAGGCACACACACCGGTGTCCGGCTTACCCCCGAGATACCGGGCGACTTTTACGAGTTCCAGAAACAGCCCTAAGGTCTAGGCTTCGAGCCCGCCCGAGGGCGAATCGATAGGGTGGCCAGGATTTGCCTCGGGCGGCGGCGCCACTCGGAAGTCGAGTGGGTTCCGGTCCCGAGGACGGGATATAGTGTTAGTGAATGATGGCGAAGTGCCGTTCCTGGATCCCTTTGGCAAGTGCCGCGGCCGTGCTTTGCGCGGCGCCCGCCGCAGCTCAGGACGGTCCGTTTGGGTCGGGCCTTTTTCAGGTGCTGGAGAAAGCCGACTGCCGTTCCTGCCATAGCCCCGATGGGGTGGCATCGCCGACACGACTTCACTTCCCCGACCCCGGTGCGGCGCCCGAACGAATAGAGGCCTTCGGACGCTCGTTGGTGAATTTGATCGACCGCGAGCGTCCAGACGCTTCGCTGCTTTTAGGCAAGCCGACAAACCGTGTCGCGCATGCAGGCGGAGAGCGCATTAAACCAGGTAGCGAGGATGAGGCCGTTCTCAAGAAGTGGATCGAACGGTTGCGCGGGCTCTCGGGTGTCGAACTCGCCACCGCGCTCAAGTACCGCGAGGAAGAAGCGTCGGGGAAGGGGCACACAAACAAAATCCTCGAACTGCGGCGCCTTACGCATAGCCAATACAATCACACGGTTCGCGACCTGCTCGGCGATCAGACGTCGCCCGCGAACCAGTTCCCAACCGAGGATTTCGTCAACGGATTCCGCAATCAAACTCAGTCGCAGAACCTTTCGCCGCTACTGATTGAAGCCTATAGCGCGGCGGCGGAAAAGCTGGCCCGAAACGCGTTTCGGGGGGGCGATACGCGTGGGCTCATTCCGTGCAAACAGCCAACTCCGGCGTGCCGCTCGCGCTTCATCCGCGAGTTTGGCCTGAAAGCATTCCGCCGTCCTCTTGAACCGGTCGAACAGAAACGGTACGAAGCGTTGATGGCGAAAGAGACGGATTTGCTCAAAGGAGCGCAGTTGACCGTCGAGGCGATGCTGCAATCGACGAGTTTTCTCTTCCGGCTAGATGAGACCTCGGACGCCAGAGTAAAGCCCTATGTCGTGGCAAGCCGCCTCGCCTATGCAATCTGGGATAGCATGCCCGACGCGGAGTTACTCGCCGCGGCGGGTCGCGGGGACCTCAACACTCCGCAGGGCATCGACCGGACCACGCGGCGGATGCTCGACCACCCGCGCGCCAAAGAGTCGCTCAACGAGTTCGTGAGCCAGTGGCTTCGTTTCGACCGCATTCTGACGGCAAGTAAAGACCGCCGGAAGTTTCCGCAGTTCACTAGAGAGACGGCCGCTGCCATGACCGAGGAAGCCCGCCTCTTCATCGGCGACCTGGTTTGGAACGATCGCAATTTCATGGATCTGTTCACGGCCAATTACGGTTACGCGAACTCCGACCTTGCTGCTATCTATGGTGTGGCAGCGCCCGTTAAGGAGTTCGATCGCGTCGCATTTCCGGCAGGATCGGAACGGGCCGGTTTGCTGGGCCAGACGCTTTTTCTTGCAATCACGGCAAAACCCGAGGATTCCTCTCCCACCGCGCGCGGACTTTTCGTGCGCGAACAGTTCCTCTGCCAGCATGTTCCCGAACCTCCTGCCGGCGTGAACACGAATCTTCCGCCCATCACCGAGGCAAGGCCGCAAACCAATCGCGACCGCATGACCGAGCACGCAACGAACCCAAGCTGTGCGACTTGCCACAAGTTGATCGACCCAATCGGTTTCGGGCTCGAACGATTCGACGCAATTGGGGCCAAGCGCGAAAAGTTTCGGCTTCAGTTCGCGATGGCCAGGCGCAACGGCGGCGAGGACCGCAGGGGACCAATGAAGACCGTGGATCTCGATATCGATCCGGCCGGATATGTGGCTGGTCTTGCGAAATCGGAGTTTAGGTCGCCTTCGCAGCTCGGTGCGGTACTGGCGAAGAGCGCTCAATGCCAGGAGTGCATCGTGAAGCAATACTTCCGGTACACTATTGGCAGGATGGAAACGCCTGCGGATCGTCCGGTGATCCGCAGGATACTGGACGACTTTCGAAGTTCGCAGTTTCGATTTAAGGAGTTGATCGTCGCTTTGATGCGTGCGAGGGCATTTCCCGATTCAGGAGAGGCTGTTCATGTCGCAAGTGATCACAAACCGCGTTAGGTTCTCCCGCAGGTCCTTGTTGAAGGGGTTGACGGCCGCCGGTTCGACGATCGTCGTCGGACTGCCGCCTTTGGTTTCGATGTTCAACGCGCACGGCACCGCCTACGCCGCGCCGAGCCCCAAATCCGCCGAATCGGCCATCGAGAGCCGGTTCGTGCTCTGGTTCAACGGAAACGGCATTCCCGAGCGCTATTGGATTCCATCGGAGGAAGGCGCCGGGTATGGCATGACTCCGTGCCTCTCGCCGCTTGCGCCGTTTCGCGACGACTTCCACGTGTTGAGCGGCGTGGATAATGCCGCCGCTAAGGGCATGGGCAACGGCCACACAAACTCGATGAGTGGTTTGATGACGTGTACGCCGTTTACCGGACGCGGTCCCAGCGCAGCCTCGATCGACCAGGTGATCGCCGCCCGGCTTGGCGGGGACTCGCGCTTCCGCTCGCTGCAGGTCGGCGTCTCGCAGGAGTCGTTCGGCGAGAGCATGCAGCGCAATATGAGCTGGTCCGGCTACGAGCGCGCGCTCCCGCCGGAAATGATCCCGTACCGGCTTTTCGACCGCCTTTTCGGCGAACGCGAAGAAGGATGGGTGAATCGCAAGCGCAGCATTCTGGATGCCGTGCGCGACGACGCGACGCTCTTGAAGAAGAAGCTACCCTCGGACGATCAGGCGCGCGTGGATGAGCACTTGTCCGGCATCCGCGATCTGGAACGGTCCATCGCCGGGTTGCCTCCGGAATACAAGCGCGTCGATCCGCCCGACTTCGACGGCGACATGAAGGACTGGCCACGCATCGCCAAGCTGCAAAGCGATTTATTGGTGAAGGCGCTGGCGACACGGCAGACGCGAGTCGCTTCCTAA
>DASRHX010000404.1:0-11919 GCA_035650295.1 Bryobacteraceae bacterium
GCCGGTTCCTACATTTTTCACGACATGGCCTACGAACGCATTGGTATCGATTTCGCTCCCGCTTTGCGCGTGCTCGCTACCGTCATCAGCGCGAACCACACCGACCGCGTCACCGTTGATGCCGGTTTCAAAGCCTTTTCCACGGATCGGCCCTTCGCCCCCGCACCCTATTTGCGCGATGGTGTGCGTTACAAATTTGCCGGCGACGAGTTTGGCTACATCATCGGCGAAGGCGGTCAGTTGCCCCGTCTCGGCGAGCGCGTGGAACTACTCCCACCTCACATTGACCCCACCGTGAATCTGCACACGCGCATTCATGTGTGCGTCGGCGATATCGTAGAAGAGACTTGGACACTCAAAGAATAGTTAGCCCGCCGCATCTTTCCCAGCGCGTAAAGGATTTGCACCCAACCGCGGTGAACCGCGTTCTGGCCGAAGTGAAGGCCGCGCAAGCTAAGGGCATACGCACCGTCTCGCTCATGCGGGGCGAGCCCGACTTGCCGACGCCTCTCCACATCGTAGAGGCCGCGGAGCGTTCCCTTCGCAACGGACGAACCTCCTATCCGGACAATCGCGGCGAAGCCGTGCTCCGCGACGCCGTGGCGCACAAACTGCGCCGCGACAACGGTCTCGAATGTGATCCCTCCACCGAAATACTCGCCACGACCGGCGCTACGTTCGGCATCTACGCCGCTCTGACCACGATTCTCGACGCGGGTGACGAGGTGTTAATGCCCGACCCGATTTACGACGCCTATGCGTCGCCAGTGCGGCTTGCGGGTGGAATTCCGGTACGCGTGGCATGCCCACTGCACCAGCAGCGATTCGAGTTGCATGCCGAGGCGATTGAAGCACAGCTGACGCCGCGCACGCGCGTCCTGCTCCTGAACTCTCCGTGGAATCCCACCGGCACCGTATTTCGCCGGGAAGAGCTGAAATCGATAGCGCGGGTCGTCCTCGATCGTGGCCTTTGGCTCATCAGCGACGAGATCTACGAAGCCATTACCTACGACGGCGCACAACACGTCTCGCCCATTGCGGCTGAGCCCGAATTGCGCGGTCAAACGGTCCTGGTCAATGCGCTGTCGAAGACCTATTCCATGACCGGTTGGCGCGTCGGCTATTGTGCGGCGCCTGCTGAAGTCATTCGCGCCATGCTGCTCGTATTGCAGCAGTCCAGCCGAGGCCCTGCCACATTCATTCAGGACGCGGCCGCCGAAGCGCTCTCTGGTCCGCAGGATGCTGTCGAGCAGATGCGCCAGGAGTACACGCGCCGCCGCGATACCGTGCTCGAGCGCCTGAGCGGCATACCCGGCTGCCGCATGATCGTGCCCGAGGGTGGATTCTTTGTGATGGCCGACGTGCGTGCGCTCGAGATGTCCTCCGATGAGATCCGCCGGCGTTTGCTCGAAGAGCATGGCGTCGTGGTGATCCACGGCGCGGCATATGGAGCCTGCGGCGAGGGAACCCTCCGTGTTTCGTTTGCCAGCGGAGGACTGGTGCTGAGCGAGGGACTGGACCGTCTCCGCGCAGGTTTGGAGGCGATAGGCCGCGCATGAGCTTGGTGTCGATCGAAACGGTACGTCCGGCGCCCCACGCCGACGTCAGCCGCGTGGACCGCGAAGCGTTGCGCGCCGAGATTGCGGCGCAAATACAGGGCGAGATTCGCTTCGACGCGCTCTCGCAGGCTCTCTACGCCAATGACGCGAGCGTGTACCAGCAGAAGCCGCTCGGCGTCGTTGTCCCGAAATCCCGCGAGGATGTCATTCGCATCGTCGAAATTTGCGCGCGCCACAAATGTCCGATCACCATGCGCGGAGGTGGCACCTCGCAAGCGGGACAGGCAATCGGCGAAGGCCTGATCGTCGATCTCTCGAAGTATTTCAACCGGCTTCTCGAGGTGAATGTCGAGGAACGCTGGGCGCGAGTAGAGCCAGGCATAGTGCTCGATGAGCTGAACGCGCAACTCAAACAGCACAACCTCCGCTTCGCGCCGGACATTTCCACGGCCAGCCGCGCCACCGTCGGCGGCATGATGGCCAACAACTCTTCCGGCGCGCGATCCGTGCTCTATGGCAAGACCATCGATCACGTACTCGAGCAAGAGGTTATGCTCAGCGACGGCAGCATCGTGCACTTCGGCCCGCTTTCGCCGGAAGAATGGAAGGCGCGCTCGCAAGGGGACTCGCTGGACGCGGCGATCCACCGCACCGTTCGCCATTTGGGCGAGGAGCTCGGCGATGAAGTGGAGCGGCGATTTCCTAAAGTGCTGCGGCGCGTCGGCGGATACAACCTCGACGATTTCACCGATCTGTCGCGACCGATGAACATGGTTCGCATGATGGTCGGCTCCGAAGGCACATTGGGCGCGGTGCTGGAGGCAAAGGTCAAACTGGTGCCGCTGCCCAAACACAAAGCGGTGCTGGCGATTGAGTTCGAAACGTTGCTCGACGCGCTGGGCGCGACACCGCTGGTGCTGGAACACAAACCGTCCGCGGTGGAGGTGATGGACGAGTTCATTCTGCGACACACCCGCGAGAACGCCGCGCTCGACAAGCTCCGCCGCTCGTTCATGAAGGGAGAGACAAGCTCGCTCCTCTGCGTCGAGTTTTACGACGACAGTGCCGCCGCTCTTCCTCCGCGACTGCAAAACCTGGAAACGGCCCTGCTCGCTCGCGGCCTGCGTGTACGCTGCGAGCATGCCGTCGATGTCTCCTCGCAGGCACGCATCTGGAGCCTGCGTGAGGCCGCGCTGGGTCTGTCGATGGCGATGAAGGAAGATGCGAAGTCGGTCAGTTTCGTCGAAGACACGGCAGTGGCGCCCGAGCGCCTCCGCGAGTACATCGAACGCTTCCAGGAAATCATTCGCAGGCACGAGACTTCGGCAGGCGTCTATGCACATGCCAGTGTCGGATGCCTGCACGTGCGGCCTGTCGTGAATATGAAGACCGAAGCGGGCGTGAAGAAATTCGCCGCCGTGGCCGACGAGGTTGCCAATCTCGTCTTGGAATTCGGAGGCGCATTATCGGGCGAGCACGGCGATGGCTACGTGAGAAGCCCGTTCATGGAGCGCATGTTCGGGCCGGTCTTGTACCAGGCATTTCGGACGATCAAGCGCACGTTTGATCCGGACGGCATCTTTAATCCGGGAAAGATCGTCGACCCGCCCGGCCTTACAACCAACCTCCGCTTCGGCGCCGGCTATCGGACACCCAACCCGAAGACGTATTTCGACTGGTCCGAGTTCGGCGGCCTCGGCGGCGCCGTGGAGATGTGTAGCGGCGTCGGCGCATGCCGCAAGAAGTTGGATGGCACGATGTGCCCGTCCTACATGGCCACGAAGGAAGAGCAGCACACCACGCGCGGTCGGGCCAATGCGCTTCGCCTGGCGCTTAACGGCACAATGGGCGAGGCCGCGTTGGGCGACGCCGACGTGAAATCCGTCCTCTCGCTGTGCCTCGAATGCCGCGCCTGCAAGACCGAGTGTCCCGTCGGCGTTGACGTCGCCTCATTCAAGAGCGAATTCCTAGCGGGCTACTATGAACGCCATGGAACGCCCATGCGTGCGAAAGTGCTGGGTCGCGTACACGGCATGGCGGAGCAGGGAAGTATGATTCCCGGTCTGGCGAATTTCGTGAGTGGCACGCCGCTCGCCCGCTGGATGATGGAAAAAGTCGCTGGAATCGACAGCCGCCGCCGTATGCCGCGCCTCGCCGATCGCCCGTTGCGCAAGCAATGGAAGGGCGAGCCGAACGCCACGGCGCTCTTGTTTGCCGATACCTTCACGAATTACTATCAGCCGGAGATCGGTCTTGCCGCAATCGCCGGTATGAAGGCAGTGGGTTGCACGGTCGGCGATGCGGGCAACGGTTGTTGCGGCCGGCCTCTCATTTCGCAAGGCCTGCTCCGCGAGGCGCGCGATCTCGCCGAAGCCAACGCGGCTCGCTTTGGCGGCGACGGCCCTCCGCTTGTTTTCTGCGAACCCAGTTGCCTCTCCGCGATCAAGGAGGACGCGCCCGCGCTTTTGCGCGGCGAAGCGCAGCTACGCGCTCGTAGGATGGCCCAACGAGCCGTGCTGTGGGAAGAGTTCATGATGCGCCGCCTTGAAGAAGGCGCTGCATTGGAGCTCGGCGCGGGACCTCGCGAAATCCTGTTGCACGGGCACTGTCATCAGAAGTCGATGGGCTTGCTCGTGGCAGCAAAGTCCCTGCTTGCCCGCGTGCCGGGCGCTGCCGTGGTCGATCTGGATGCCGGTTGCTGCGGTATGGCCGGTTCGTTCGGGTACCTCAAAGACAACTACGATGTCTCGCGCGCCATCGCCGAAAGAAAGTTGCTGCCTGCCGTGCGCGCGATGAAGTCCAACAGCGTCCTCGTCGCTGCCGGCACAAGTTGCCGCCATCAGGTGGACGACTTCGCCGCCACTCGCGCGCTCCATCCCGCCCAGTTGATCGCGCAGTTGTTGCGTAAGCCTTCATGACGCCCGCCACAATCTCACTCGGCGCGCTTTTGCTCGCCATTTTGCTCAGTTGCTTCGCGCGCGTCAATATCGGCGTGCTCGCTCTGCTTCTGGCGTGGATTGTCGGCGCTGGTTTCGCCGGCATGACGCTCAAGCAGATCGTCACCGGATTTCCCGTGGAGCTTTTCCTCACCATGTTCGGTGTGACGCTCCTCTTCACGCAGGCAAAACTGAATGGAACACTCGATCACGTCGCGCGCCGCTCCGTCCGTTTGTGCCGCGGGCGCATCGGGCTCATCCCGGTCATGTTCTTCTTCCTCGGTGCAGTGTTGGCCAGCCTCGGGCCCGGCAACATCGCGGTGGCCGCACTGCTCGCGCCCATCGCGATGAGCGTCGCCGGTGAAATGGCGATCCCGGCATTCCTCATGGCCATTATGATCGGCAATGGCGCCAACGCCGGTTCACTCTCGCCATTCGCTCCAACAGGCATCATCGTGAACAGCATGATGGGGCGTATCGGCCTTGGCGGCCATGAGTGGACCACTTGGTGGTTCAACTTTTCCGGACACGCCGCCGTCGGCTTCGCGGGCTATTTGGCGCTCGGCGGAATCGCGCTCCTACGGCAACCACGCAGCGTGGAGGTGGAATCGAAGGATAGCGAGATGACCTGGCGTCACGGCCTGACGATCGCCGTGATCGTCGCCATGCTCGTCGCCGTGGCCTTCGCGAAAGTGCCTATCGGCATGGCGGCCTTCGCCGGCGCGCTCATTCTGGTATTCGCCCAAGCTGCCGACGACACGGCAGCCATCTCGGAGATGCCCTGGAGCACCATCGTCATGGTTTGCGGTATGACCGTGCTGATCTCCATCCTCGAACGCACGGCGGGCATCGATCTCCTCGCCTCTCTGATGGCGCGCGTCTCTACGCCGGCAACGGCTACAGGCGTCTGCGCGTTCATCACGGGCCTCATCTCGGCTTACTCGAGCACTTCGGGTGTCGTCCTCCCCGCGTTCCTACCCGTTGTGCCCAGCCTTGTTCGCGAATTAGGAGGCGGCGATCCGTTCCTCGTCGCTTCTTCCATGAATGTCGGCGGCCATCTGGTCGACGTCTCCCCGCTTTCCACGATTGGCGCGCTTTGCATCGCATCGGCCGCGGCCGGTGTCGATACGCGCAAGCTCTTCCATCAGATGCTCGCCTGGGGTATGTCGATGACCGTCATCGGCTCGCTTCTGTGCTGGATTTTCCTGCGATAGCTAAGCTACTTCTTCCTGACCTGCTTCACTCTTTCCCAACGGCCCGATTTCGCCGATCGCAGGACTGCATCAGTGACATGGTCCGTCGCCAACCCGTCGCGGAACGTCGGCCCGGCGGACTTACCATCCTGGATGCCCTGAATGAAATCGGCCACCTGGTGAATGAAAGTGTGTTCGTAGCCAATCTGCAGGCCCGGCACCCACCAGTGCTTCATGTACGGATGGTCGCTGTCGGTGATGTGCAGCGAGCGCCAGCCTCGCACGATACCCTCATCGCGGTGATCGAAATACTGAAGCCGGTGCAGATCGTGCAGATCCCAGAAGATGGACGCATGCTCGCCGTTGATTTCGAACGTGTACAGCGCTTTGTGCCCGCGCGCGTAACGCGTCGACTCAAATGTCGCCATTGAGCCGTTAGAGAACCGCGCCAGGAAAGCGCTCGCGTCGTCGATGCCCACTTTCTCGACCTTTCCGGTCAGGTTGTGCTTGCGCTCCTTGATGAACGTTTCGGTCATCGCCGTCACTTTGTCGATCGATCCGTTCAACCACATTGCCGTATCGATGCAGTGCGCCAGCAGATCGCCCGTGACGCCCGAGCCCGCCACCTTCACGTCCAGCCGCCACAGCGCCGTTCCACCTTGCGGCAGATCTTTCGAAATCGTCCAGTCCTGCAGGAATTTCGCACGATAGTGAAAGATCCGCCCCAGGCGGCCCTCATCGATCAACTGCTTGGCGAGCGTCACGGCCGGCACGCGGCGATAGTTGTACCAAACCATGTTCGGCACCTTCGCCTTCTCCACCGCCTTCATCATCTGCTCGGCCTCGGGCCCGTTCATCCCTAGCGGCTTTTCGCACAGAATCATCTTGCCCGCCGCGGCTGCCGCGGTTGCGATGGCGGCGTGCGTGTTATTCGGACTCGCGATATCGATCACATCGATGTCTTTGCGCGCAACGAGTCTTTTCCAGTCCGTTTCGACCGATTCATACCCCCACTGATCGGCGAACTCTTTTGCCTTACCGCCATCCCGTGCGCACACGGCCTTCAATACGGGCTCATAGTCGAGGTCAAAAAAGTTGTTCACTTTACGGAAAGCGTTCGAATGCGTTCGCCCCATGAAGCCGTAGCCGACTATGCCGACGTTTAGTTTTTTCTTGGACACGTGATCTCTCCTATTCGGTCCAGCCGTGAGCGTTGCGAACGGCGATCATGGCGGTCAAAACGTCGTTCCAGGTTTGAGGGTTCATCATTACCTCGTTCGAAAACATGCAGCCGTCCCAGCAGATGTGACTCATCTGCTTGGTCAGTTGGCCGTCCTCGTCGCGCAGCCAGTGCCCTGCGTCGCGCGGGATGTTGAGCTTTCCGTTGGGATCCGTTGCCTGGCAATGGCGCCCGGTTTTGTCGTGCGAACCCTGGCCCTTCACCGTCGCGTCATTCTGCGCAACATGGAAGTCGATCGTCCAGGGCCGCAACGCCGCCGTCAATTTGCGCAACGCCGCCTGCAGCTCCTCTTCGTTCCAGTCGAAATTTTCCGGCAAAATGCGGTCTTCAGGCGCGTTGTAGCCAAGAGTATAGAGCAACGTGTGCGCCATATCGGCCTGAAATCCAATGATGTCCGGACGTTCGACGCGCTCCAGCAAGTTCACCATTTTCTTCCAGCCCTGCATTCCGCCCCAGCAAATCTCTCCTTCGGCCGCGAGCCGCTCGCCGAATCCCTCGGCGATGTCGCACGCCTCGCGGAAGGTGGCCGCGATCTTCCTCTGGTTTCCCTCCGGGTCGTTCGCCCAGTCGTGCGGGCTGCATGACGAGTCGATACGCACCACGCCCGATGGGCGAATGTGCAGGTCGCGCAATTGCTTGCCAATCGCGCACGACTTGCGCACCTGCGTCAGGAACGCCTTGCGCTCGTCCTCGCTGCCCATCGCAGAACCGCCGCCCGCGGGCGGCCACACAGGAGCGACTAGGGAACCGACGGCGAATCCGTACCTGGCGATTTTGTCCGCGAGCGCCTTCACGTCGTCGCTCGAAGAGTCGATGCTCGTATGCGGATCACATAGGAAAAGGTCGACGCCCTCAAAGCGCTGGCCGTTTACTTCGGCGGCGGCGGTCAGACCGAGCATCGTGTCCAGGCTGATCGGCGGCTCGGAATCCGGGCCTTTGCCGACCAGGCCGGGCCACATAGCATTGTGAAGTTTGGGATAGTTGTTCATCGGAATCCTTCGCGCATATTCTACAGGCCTTTGGGCTGCTTACAGCGCTTCGAGTATAAGGCCGGTCATCTCCCGTGTTGTGAGCATTCCACCGAGGTCGGCCGTTCGGTTGGCGTTGTTGGAACAGACCTGCGCCACCGCGCGCCGGGTCATACCCGCGCCGCGTGTGGTCTCCTCGCCAGGCAGCCATTCGAGCATCAACGCGGCGGACAAAATCGTCGCAATGGGATTGGCGATGCCCTTGCCAGCAATGTCCGGCGCGGAGCCGTGCGAAGGCTGGAACACAGCGTGATTCTCCCCAATATCAGCCGATGGAGCCATGCCCATGCCACCCACCAGCCCCGCGGCCAAGTCGCTCAAAATGTCGCCAAAGAGATTTTCCATCACCATCACGTCGAATGTTTCGGGCTTTTGCACGAGATAGAGTGATGCGGCATCGACGTAGATGCGATCTGTCGCCACATCGGGGAATTCCGCCGCCACATAGTCGAATACCATGCGCAGAAATGCCATCGACGGCAGCACGTTCGCTTTATCGACAAGGGTCACGAATCGCCGCCGCCGGCGCGCCTCCTGAAACGCCGCGCGCACTATTCGTTCCGCTCCGCGCCGCGTTACCAGCAGATGGTCGCGAACCTCATCGGCATCCTTCGGCCAGGGGTTCTTCCTCGTCGCGAACAAGCCTTCTGTGTTCTCGCGGAAGATGACGAAATCGATGCCGCCTTGCTCGTAGCCTTTCAGCGGCGTATGGCTGGCGTTATAGAGATGAATGGGACGGACGCCCGCGTAGAGATCTAGTTCTTCGCGAATGTCCAGTTGCGGCGCCATTTCCGTGCCGCCCGGCCAGCGCACATTGGGCAAACCCATGGCGCCCAGAAGCGTGGCGTGCGCGTTGCGGCATGCATCCAGCGTCGCCGCCGGCAGCGGGTCGCCATGCTTGAGGTACTCACCCGCTCCCGCCGGATGCTCGGTGAATTCGAAGCTCACTCCGCTTAACCGCGTCTGTACTGCTTGAAGAACTTCTACGGCGGATTCCACTACTTCCGGGCCGATGCCGTCGCCGCCCAGTACTGCGATTCGAAAAGACTGTATCTGTGAGGCCAAGGGGCGATTATATCTCCCGGCCGGGGTTTCCCTTATCGGCGAGATTGGAATATAGTGCACAAGATGCGAATCTTCCTCTGCGCCTCCGTCGCCCTCCTCACCCTCGCCGTTTCCGTCTCCGCGAAAGATCCCCTCGCCCAACGGGTTAAGAGAGCCGAGGAGGACAAACTCCGTGTCTCCAAAAGCGTCCATGCCGGCGCCGGCGAGTTGCGCTACACCGGCCTGTTCGATGCCCAGACCTTCAGCACCAACCTGATCTTTCTTCATCGCGGCGTCGTCATGCCCAAGAGCGGCATCGGCCACCACTTCCACAACCACATGGAAGAGATGTTTGTGATCTTTGACGGCGAGGCACAGTTCACCATCAATGGCCGTACCGCGCTGCTCAAGGCCCCTGCCGGCGCGCCCAATCGCATGGGAAGTTCGCACGCCATCTACAATCCCGGCGACAAGCCGATTCAGTGGATGAACATTGCCGTGGGCTCGATCAAGGGTAAATACGACGCCTTCGATCTCGGCGACAGCCGCGAGGGCGCGCCACTCGATCCGAAACCGGTGTTCGTCACCATGCGGCTTGACAAGGCTCTGTTACGCCCCGCCGCCGCTTACCATGGCGGTACGGGTACGGCGCGTTACCGCCGCGCGCTCCCACCCGAGGTCTTCTACACCAACTGGTCCTATGTCGACCATCTCGTCCTGCCGCAGGGTGCAAGCGACGGCCGTCATCGCCACGAAGGCGTCGAAGAGTTCTACTACATCATGTCCGGCCAGGGAACCTTCCAATTGAACAACGAGTCTGTCACCGTGAAGGCGGGCGACGCGGTCCCGGTGTTCCTCAATGAAGTCCACTCGGTCGAAAATCAGAGCGCCGACGACCTTGAGATCATGATCGTCGGTATCGCGCGCATGAAGTGGTCTCTCGATACGATCGAGGTCAAGTAGCCAGTTCGGACAGCTTCGTCTCCTCGGCGACGACGGTCGGGCTTTCGAAGTTGATTCTGTACCCGTCCGGATCGTCGAGGGTCGTGACCCACATCCCGTTGCCAACCTGCGGTTCCGACGCCTCGATTCCGCGAGCTTGCACCTCGTGATGGATTGCGATGGCGTCTTCGCAAAGGAACCACAGCGAAATACCGCCGTCACCCCGGACGCCGCCACGAATTTCCTGCAGCATCACCGACGCGCCGCCCAACGTCAGCCAGCACCAGCGGATCCTGTTTTCGACCACCCATTGATGCTTCCGCGACCGCGAGAAGCGGAACCAACTGCTTTACGTTGTCCATCCGGTTTAGCCCTTCGGCCCGCCGTCGCTCCGCCGCATCAGTTCTTCGAGCATCGCCTCCATGCGAATCGTCCGATCGCGCAATTCCTGCAGCTCCACTCCCTCTTCCTGACCGACAAAAACCGTCGTGATCGAAGCGGCAAGCGTCGAAACCAGACCCACGCCGGCAAGCATGATCACCACCGCGATGGCCCGGCCCCACAACGACTGCGGCGCGATATCGCCATAGCCCACCGTCGTCGCCGTCACAATCGCCCACCAGATGCCGTCGGCGACCCCGCCCTTCACCGTGTCCGGTTCCAGAAGCGTCAGTCCCGTTCCACCCGCAAGGATCGTGAAAATAGTGATGCATAGCACATAGATCAGGCTTCGCCGCGCCAGCACGGAACGCAGTTCGCCTAGCGCCCGATACGTTACCCCGATCAGCCGCACCAGCCGCAAAATCCGCGCCAGCCGTGCCAACCGCGTCAAGCTCAGCATCGCAGGCACCAGCGGGAACGAGAGGACGATCACCAGCGGGCTCAGCCAATTCTTCCTCGCATACGCCTGCCGGTTCGTGGAGAGGCCGATCTCGATTACGTATTCCAGCAGGAACACCGCCCAAATGCCCCAATCCGCTACCTGCACGCCAAAGCTATTGTTGCCGTGGTTTTCCAGGATGACGACGGGAACCGTAGCGAGCGCCGCCAAGATGACGGCAAGATTGACGGCACGGCCGAATGAGCCGTCCAGAGCGTTGTTGGACATGACTCTCTTGTATAGCAGTAGCCGCTGAACTGTACAATAAGCCCCATGCGCGCTGCTCAAATTACAGGCGCCTTCGGTCTGGACGAGGTCCGGATTCAGGAGGCTGGCGAACGGTCTTTAGGGCCCGGCGAAGTGAGAATTCGCGTGGAAGCCGTCTCGCTCAACTTTCGCGACCTGCTCGTGGCCAAAGGACTCTACACAAAGAAACTGCCCTTCCCGCTGACTCTCTGTTCGGACTGCGCGGGCGTCGTGACCGAGACCGGAGCCGGCGTCACCCGCGTGAAGGTGGGCGATCGTGTGTCACCCTGCTTCATGCCCGAATGGGTCGCTGGTGAGGTTACAGATGCCGCGGCACGCGGCGCTTTGGGCGCCTTCGCCGATGGCGTCCTCGCGGAAACGATCGTCATGAAGGAAACCGGCGTCGTACATGTGCCCGCGCACTTGAGCGCCGAGGAAGCGGCCATGCTACCCTGCGCCGCCGTCACCGCTTGGCACGCCCTTGTCGTGCGTTGCCGCATCAAGGCGGGTGACACAGTGCTCACCCTCGGGACGGGCGGCGTCTCCCTGTTCGCGTTTCAGATTGCCCGCATGCACGGCGCCCGCGTGGTCATCCTCAGTTCGAGCGACGAAAAGCTTGAACGCGTACGCGCTATGGGCGCCGAGGAGTGTATCAACTATGCCACAACGCCCGAATGGGATGCCGAGTTAAAGAAGCGTGGAATCGTTCCAGACCACGTCGTTGAAGTGGGCGGCACCGCGACGCTGGCCAAATCCATCAAATGCGTGAAGATGGGCGGCAACATCGCCCTGATCGGAAACGTTTCCGGTGGCGGCGACACAAATATCATCCCCGCTTTCATGAAAAACCT
>DASRHX010000405.1:0-3136 GCA_035650295.1 Bryobacteraceae bacterium
TCCGCGCGGCCAAATATTCTTCGGCATGCGGTTGCCGCTTCTTTTACAGAAACGAAAGACGCGAGCCGCGGTCCAAAAAATGCTGTCATGGCAGCCAGAACGCATCATTCTCAGCCACGGGCGCTGGTTCGATTCGAACGCCAGTGAGACTCTGCAACGCACGTTCGGATGGGCGCTCTAGCCCATTGCGCTTCGCTCGAATGAGAATGTCAAACTTGGTCACTAGCCCGAATTTCCGCTCCGGGTCAAAATGCGACTTGGCGGGGACGGCAGCTCTTGGCACCTTTGAGACATGCCCGCCTATCCTGAGAGTGTCTGTTCACCGGGGTAGACCGGAAGTCGCCTGGTCCGGCCAAACCGACGCGAATGACCCCGAGCGGAAGTCGGCCTCCACATACGTTAATTACTGAACCAACACCTAATCGGCTCACTTCCTACAATTAGCTCGGACAGAGCGGATGGAAAGGAACGCTGAAATGCAAGCTCTCTTTGGCACTTCCGCTCAACCAAGTACGCAACGGATATCGCTAAGGCGATCGATGCAATGGCGGCGAAGTACGGCCAACGTTCGTCACTCATTGAGCACTCCGTAGGCTGGAGGGTTGCTTGTGTGCTTATTATGTTCGATTTTGCCCTGCCCAGGGATGCACTGATGTGAACATGTTCACATTTGAGGCGGATGACGAGCTCCACTAAGGTCAGCGTTGGTGCAGTTACTTGCGCAACCTCCCTTCTTGGCACCTTTGAGACATGCCCGCCTATCCTGACAATGTCCGTTCACCGGGGTAGACCGGAAGTCGCCGTGGTCCGGCCAAACCGACGCGAATGACCCTGGCTGTGTAAAAACTCAAAAATCGAAACGCGACGAAGAATGATATTCTTCAGTTCGATCTCCAAGTCGAATCCGCTTGCGCGTTGAGCGACTAAAACGGTCTTGGACGAATAACTTCTTCTATCGCGATTGAGCGTCGTCGCGTTTTCACACAGCCAAGACCCTTTGCGGACATATCGAAATCAAAACAGACCGAAATGGCCGAGACGAGAAGCACTGCGGCTCAACTACGGAAGTCCTTTTGTCACCGTAAAGGGATTGAACCCACGTTCCGCGAGGGCAGCCCACGAAGCTGCGCCAAGATGTGGCAATCGGAAATAGAGTCGCGGCTTGGTCGGATCGGTGTCCAACACGAACCCAGTCGGTAACTCGCGGGCAGTTGTGGCATACAACCCACCATCCGGCGACCTCTGGGATTCGATGACAGCGATCAACGACTTTGCCCTCCCAGTCCTGCCAAGCAATTTCAACAAGAGAGCCATTTGGCCCGTCCCTTCGGTCCACACACCGTCTCGGTCTTCACCGTAGGAAAAGCCCTCGTCGACACTCATTCGCTGTTCGGCGGTGGTAATTGCCGATGCAAATTTCTCGGCCGCTCCGGGGAGCGCCATTGAAGGCCAGACCTGGGCATCCAGAGCCAAAATCGGATTGTGCGTGACACCGTCTTCAGCGGTACCTGCGGCGAAACAGGCGCATGCCGGATCCCACATCGTATTTACGAAGTACTCAGCAACCGTTGCCTTATCGCGCCAGCGCGAATCGCCTGTACGGATCGCAAGAAGGCCAAACGCGGCGGCGAGGTCAGTATTATGTTCAGTCGATTTCCACGTCCGCACTTCCGGCGTCGGTTCGTGCCCAAACGTACCACCCGTGAAACCGCCAGTACCGCGCGTATCGGCCCATTGCGCGACCCAGGCGCCAAGCCGTGCTGCACCATCGCGGAACCGAGAGCCGGTGTTCACATCATCAATCGACAGCAATGCCAACATGGCCCATGCCATGTTACCAACATCGCTGCCCACCTGATATCGATCTTCTAACCACTTGTTCTGAGTATTGTCCCACCAACCCGGAAGTTTGGCGGAGCCACTCGCCACCACACCCGCGGCGTAAGCGTTCCGGAGCCGTCCATCATGCCAGGTCCGGTCGTTATCGATGGCCCAGAGAATCGCCGCGCCGATCCGACGTGCTTTGTCTCGCTCACCGCAACCGACTAATGCGATGGCGGCCACCGCATTGTCATAAAGGTATGCGGCGCCATGGAGAGGCCCCGATTCCACGGTCGGATAGCTGGGCAAGAACAACGGCCCTGGCGGTGCCTTATCGATTAGACCAGCGAGGTACCCGCATGCAGACGCTTCTGGTGTTGCTAAAGCCCGTGGTGGAGTGGCGGCCATAATGATTATGAAAGTCGTTACGATCCATACGAAGGTTTCTATTCGGGCCACTTGCTGTTCTCCGGGGCGGACGATGATCCTATATACCCATCGGCGATGTCTGGAAGTGGGCACTTTTCGGACCTCGCGCGATGTCCGACATGAGTCAGGAATGCGCGCCAAAGCGGACGTCAGCCATCTATGGGTTCACACCCTGACCCGCGGGGACACAACGCCGCTCACGGTGAGGGGCCGCGAAGCGGCGTCTGGAAGGATGTGGCCGCGGTCACGCAGCCCGGCGCCTCACCTCTCCCTGAACGAGCGCATCAGCTGGTCGCTGAACGGCTTCATTAAATAGGAGAACATGGTGCGGTCGCCGGTCTGCACGAAGGCTTCCACCGGCATGCCCGGGATGATCTTGACGTTGTCGCCGAGGCGGGCGACTTCGGCCGGCGGCAGCGAGACGCGGATGGTGTAGTAGCTCTGGCCGGTGCGCTGGTCGGTGGTGACGTCGGCGGAGACGCGGGTCACGACGCCGTTCAATTCCGGCGTGGTGCGCTGGTTGAAGGCGGATAGCCGCAGCAGCGTCTTCTGGCCGATCTGCAGCTTGTCGATGTCCTGCGGATTGACCTTGGCCTCGACCGAGAGATCGTCGGCCCGCGGCACCACCATCATGATGGCGTCGCCGGCGGTGATCACGCCGCCGACGGTATGAACGGTGGACTGCAGCACGACGCCGTCCTGCGGCGCGCGGATGTCGATGCGCCGGAGCTGATCCTCGGCGGTGACCTTGCGCTCGACGAACTCGCCGATCTTGTCGTTGGTCTCGCGCAGGTCCTTGGAGACCTCGCTGACCACGTCCTTGTCGACCTGGATGATCTGCAGCTCGGTCTCGGTGATCTTGCCCTTGGCCTGGGCGCGCGCCGCA
>DASRHX010000406.1:0-12180 GCA_035650295.1 Bryobacteraceae bacterium
CTGAATCTTGCCCTCAACGCGCGCGATGCCATCGCTTCGCTGCCAGAGCCGCGCGGTGTGATAGTTCTCGCCACCTCGGTTGAGCCAAAGGGCGCCATGCTGCGCGTGCGTGACACGGGACCAGGCATTCCCCGTGAACTGCACGAACAAATCTTTCAACCCTTTTTCAGCACGCGGGAAGGTAACGATGGAGGCCGGGGTCTGGGACTCGCCATCGTCGATCGGGTGGCAAAGCGGCATGGAGCGCGCATCACGCTCGAATCCGAGCCCGGTCGCGGCACCGAGTTTCAAATCCTGTTCCCCGCCTCGCGCTGAGGGTGCCGATGAAATTCCCGGCGCGGCTTCATGTATTGCTTGCCAGCGAAGCGCCTTACGGAGTCGTTATCCGCCGCGGACCGGCGAAAGCGGTATGCACCATCGGATGGAATCGCGCCAAGGACGAGTTCACTGTCGGGCAATGGCTGCGTAGCCGTATCTATGAGCACCGCTGCGACCTCTCGCCGCGTGGCGAGTACCTGATCTACTTCACCCTGAGCGGGCGCTGGGGTTCGGAGACGAGCGGCGCCTATACCGCCATCTCCCGCGCCCCCTACCTGAAGGCGATTTCGCTCTATCCGCAAGGCACCACATACGGAGGCGGTGGTCTCTTCACCGCACGCAACCGCGTTTTCGTCAGCCGCTGCACTGGTTGTCCACCGCTGCGTGAGAGCAAGGAAATCGTAATCGAGGAATCCTGTGCTCTCCAACACAGCGTCTATTACACACGGCTGCGCCGCGATGGATGGTCGCTCGTCGACTACGCGCCGAACCGCCGCGTCGAGTGCGTTGACGTTTTCGAAAAGCCGGCCGGAGCCGTGTGGATCCTGCGTAAACTCGCCTATTCTTCGTGGACGCTTACGCCGGGCAAGAGCTTCTACTGGGAAGAACATGAACTTGTGAACGCGGACGCCGGGATCACCATCTCGCGGCCCGATTGGGAGTGGGCAGAGTTCGAAGGAGGCCGCGTGGTGTGGACCACCGCCGGCACGTTGAACGCCGCGACGCTTAACAAAGGCGGCCTTGGCCCCGAACGTCGCCTCGCGGACTTCAACGGCATGCAATTCGAGCCTATTGAAGCGCCATACTAAGGCATGTACCGCGTCTTGATCTTCCTTGTGGTACCCGGGCTTTTTGCCCAACCGCCGCAGGCTTCCGACTTCCGTGTCACAGTCCTCAGCACGCAAACTGCCGATCCGCGCGGCATCGGCGAATGGGGCTTCTCGGCCCTGGTCGAGAGTGGCGGCAAGCGCATCCTCTTCGACACCGGGAACCGGCCCGACACAGTCGCCATCAATATCGCCGAACTCGAAGTGGATATCTCGACGGTCGAGGACGTAGTTCTCAGCCACTCGCACGGCGACCACACCGGCGGCCTGATCACTCTCCGTAAGCAAGTAATGGCGAAGAACCCAAAGGCTCTCAGCCGGCTGTGGGTGGCCAAGGGGTTTGCGTATTCACGCGTCTCTGGAAGCAATGAACGCAATCCCGGCGGTGACGTTCTGGCGGCATACCGCGCCACGGGTGGCGAGGTAATCGAGGTGGACAACCTTCGCGCCATTGCGCCCGGCCTCTGGCTCACCGGCCCAGTTCCGCGCAAGTACCCCGAGCGCAACTGGAGCGGGTCCGGGCGCATCCGACTCCCCAATGGCGCGACCGCGGAAGACAATTTGCCTGAGGACATGGCACTGATCGCCAACACGGCACGCGGCCTCGCCATCGTCACCGGCTGCGGCCACGCTGGAATCGTGAACATCGCCGAATACGCCCGCGCACAGGTCGCCTCAACGCGCGTCGAGGCCATCATCGGAGGGATCCATCTTTTTCCCGCTTCCGACGAAACACTCGCCTGGACAGCAGCACGCCTAAAGGACCAGGGCCTGCATGTCCTTATGGGCGCGCATTGCACAGGTGTGGAGGCGCTCTACCGCATCCGCGCGCTCGCCGGACTGACCCGCGCCAACTCTTCCACCGGCGCGGTTGGCGCGCGCTATTCGATTGAAAAGGGACTGGAAGCGGGAACGATCGCGAGATGACAACTCCTTCCGCCGTGGTCGTCGGTGGTGGTCTCGCCGGCATGGTCGTAGCCAGGGAACTTGCGCTTCGCCGTTGGAGGGTGACAATACTCGAACGCTCGAAGCGTCTGGGTGGCAAGGCTGGCTCCGATGTCAAGAACGGACGCTTGGTCGAGCATGGCTATCATGTCTTCCCCCAGTGGTATCCCAACGTCCGTGCCATCGTGAACCGGATCGGCGTCCGTCTCATCGATTTTGATCGCTATCACTTCTTACTGCCCGGCGAATATCCACGGAAGATCACAGTACGTGGGCCGTCCGACCTGGCCGCGATGTGGCACAACACCTTTCACGGTCTCCTGCCGTGGTATCACAACATCCTCTATTACTACTCGGTGCTGGACATGATCAGCCGTCCGCTGTCAGAAAAGAGCCTGCTCGACCATGTCAGCCAAATCGGAATGATCCGCGGGAAGTGGTACACCAGCGAGTCGGTTGCGGAACTCGGCCAGGAGAATGTTCTCAAGGCGTCCGCTATCCCCGCTTACGATCTCAGCGCGATGACCGCCAAACGGGTTGCGAGCTACTGGGTGCGTGGGGCTAGTCCATTCCTCTCGATTCTGCCGGGAGACTTACAAACGGTGTTCATCGATCCGCAGGTTCTTGAGCTCGAAGCACTTGGCGTCGAGATTCGCTACGACTCCGATGTGAGCGGTGTGGTGATGCACGAGGGTGGCGTCGGCGCGGTCGCACTGCGCGATGGAACCGAGGTTTCCGGCGATATCTATGCGCTTTGCACTCCTTTCGAGGTCACCCGCACCTGGCTGGACGACAGCCTCTACGAAGCGGATCCCGAACTCGGCAACATGCATTTTCTGGAAGCCCAACCGATGGCTGCCTTGCACCTTCGTCTGCGGCGCGAGATCCCGGATTTACCGCGCGAGCACATCTTTTTTCACGGCAGCCACTATGCGCTTTCGCTGATCGATGTGTCACGCCATTGGGGCGGATTCGACGGCAAAACCCAGCTTTCCTTCATATCGAGTAACTACGGACCCTTGAATGAGGTCAGCACGGAAGGCGCGAAGGATCTGCTATTAGAGGAGATTGCCGAGTACCTGCCAATCGCGCCAGACGATGTGGAAGATTGGGAGTTGAATCCCAACACGGGAGTGCCCCTTTTCATCAATACTATTGGAGCCTGGCCAAATCGCCCATCGCCAAAATCAAAGGTCAAAAACCTCTATCTGGCGGGTGACTTCGTGAAGAATGCGATCGACTTGGCGTGCATGGAGGGCGCAGTCTCAGCCGCGTTGGAGGCGGCGGGAAAGATGCTCACCGATTACGGGGAGCCGGCGCCAGTCCCGGTTGCTCAGGTGCCGCCGGAGTGGCCGCGATTTTTGCTGGTAATCGCCCGCTTCCTATTGATTCCGGTGGTGGCTGTGGCGCGTGCGATCGCCTGGCTCGAAGAGAAGATCTCGCCGCATCGGCCCGACGCTTCCATTGTCCGCCGCAGGGCGAAGTCAAAACTACAGGCGGATTCTCGCCCGCCCCGCAAGCGCTAGAAGCGGGTCGTCAATCCCGGTGGAAGCGTGCCGCCGCTTTCGCGATTTCGCCGTCGACATGCGCCACGACACAGAGAGCAAGTCGTGCAAGGCGTCTGCTCCGACGCGCGCCAGGCGGACCAGCACCAAAGGGTAGTTTCGATAGTAGTCGGTGAGGTAGTACGTCTCCGGCGCATCCTCCAGCAATCTTTCACGGTCTTCAAATCCGGCCCGGACAACGAGGGTTTCCGGCTCCGCGGATGGATGCGTTGCCAACCCAGCCATGAAGATACCGTCCACTTTCAACACGGGTGATCCGTCGTACTTCGTGGCTACTTCAACGCCGGGCAACGTCAGCCCGACTGTTCTGACAATGTCGAACGCGGGCGTCATCGGTTGCTTAACGGGCCTTCGTCTCATTGGTGACATCTTCACATGCTTTCCACTCCAGTTTGACGCCTTTGCTACACTGATACTTGGAAGCGCTTCCTGCGCCGCTACGTGTGCCGTGTGCCTTCCTTCGTAGTTCTACCGAAAGGATTTTCCTTCCATGAAAGCCGGAATTCACCCCGCGTACGAAGAAGTTGGTGTCGTTTGCGCATGCGGGAATCAATTTAAAACCCGCTCCGCCCACAAGGGCGATATTCGCGTGGAAATCTGCTCCAACTGCCATCCGTTCTTTACCGGGAAGCAGAAGCTGATCGACACCGAGGGCCGCGTTCAACGCTTCACCAAGAAATACGAAAAGGCCAAGGCCCTGGTCGACGCCACAAAGGCCGCAGCCGACGCCAAGAAGAAGGTGAATTAGCGGCATGCCGCGTCCGAGGTTGCTGGCGGCATCGTTGGCTTGCGCCGCGATGTTTGTGTCCGGCGCTCGGGCCTGCGAACATGCATCGCTGTTCAATGGCAGAGACCTCACCGGTTGGAAGATGACCGGGTGGGGCAGCTTTACCGTCGAGAACGGCCTGCTGAAGACTGTGGGCGGCATGGGGCTTCTCGTCTATGAGCGGGCGAAATTTGGTAACGGCATCCTTCGCGTCGTCTTCAAGACAACGGGGGGAAGCGGCAATTCGGGTGTCTTCATTCGCATGCCCGAGATGCCGACGGACGCCTGGTACGGAGTTCACAACGGCTACGAGGTCCAGATCGACTCCGGCGGCGACGAGTGGCATGCCACGGGAGCGCTCTATTCCCTCAGTAAGACGAAGAAGGGCTTTCAGAAGCCGGCCGGTGAGTGGAACACGATGGATATCAAGATGCAGGGCCAGCGCACCACCGTGCGGCTGAACGGCGAGATCGTCAACGAATTCGACGGCACTCAGCCCGTACCCGAGCGCAAGATGTGGTACGAACCCGTTCGTGGTCCACGCCCCGACACGGGCTACATCGGCGTACAGAATCACGATGCCGAGTCGATCGTCTACTTCCGCGAGATCAGCTTCTTCAACGACTTCCACTAATGACCGTCTTCCAAAAGACGATTCAACTGCCGACGGATGGCATGTGCGACGTGCAGGATGTCACGGCACGCGTCGAACGGATCGTCATCGAAAGCGGCATCATCACCGGCACAGCGAACATATCGGGTGTGGGCTCTACGCTGGGCATCACAACCATCGAGTATGAGCCGGGCGCTGTGGCCGACCTCGAACGCGCCCTCGACCAGATCGCTCCCGTGCACGACAACTACGCGCACAACCAGCGCTGGGGCGACCACAATGGCTTTGCCCACCTCCGCAGCGCGCTTCTCGGCACGTCGCGAACGTTCCCCATCACTGGTGGCCACTTGCGCCTGGGAACGTGGCAGCAGATCGTCGTATGCGACTTCGACGACCGCGCGCGGCAGCGTGAAATCGTCGTCACCGTCATCGGAAAGTCCGCCGAATAACGATCATGGTAAACCGTGTGGGTCACCTGCTTCTCCAATGAGACAAGGTGTAAAGAGTCCTGGCGTGAAGCCTGGACACTCGGCCTGCGCGTCAATGGAGAGAGCAGCTCAAACTCTTGACCGCCGGGTCCATTGGGGCCGTCTACGCAACTCTGGAGCGGCTGGAAGCGAAAGGCTATGTGAGCTCTTTTACGGGCGCCCCAACTCCTGAGCGCGGCGGACGCGCGAAGCGATTCTTTCGATTAGAGCCTAGCGGTGAAGAAGCCTTGCGAGCGTCTCACGAGGCCGTTCGGAAGATGATGCACGGGCTGAAGACCAGGTGGGAGACGACATGAATCCACATTCTCCTCCGCGGTTGGCGAACTGGTTGCTTCGTTGCTTCGTTCCCGCGACGGATCGGGAGGAGATTATGGGCGACCTAGCCGAGGAGTTCTCACTCCGCACCCAATCGCCCGGCTCTTGCCGGTCCTGGTATTGGGGGCAAGCACTACGTTCGATTCCTCCCATCGCGTGGAAGGCAGCACGGCAGGGCGGTTGGATTCGCACGCTCTTGGTGGGCTTGGGCGCCTATTTTGCTGCCGGGCTGCTTGAGTCCGCGGTTTATGCAGCGATCCAGGGAATAACCGTAAATTCGGATTCCTCGTTGCAGCCCGTCCTTAGCTTGATCATCGGCCTGGCGACGATGGTTGGTGGCGGATATGTGGCCGCCCGACTTCGGCCAGGCGCAGAGATGGTGACGAGTGTAACCGTCTTCGCCGCCGTCGTCGTGTTGTTTGCCGCGCAAGTGGGCGATGCGCCGCTTTGGTACGGGCTGGCGTTTCTCATTGCCGGCCCGCTCGCTACGCTCGCGGGAGGAGCACTGTTTCTGAGGAGGAGGACTTGATCTTTGGATAAGCAAACCTTTTCGACGCTGTGTGAGTACTTCAACATGGTGCATGGTGTTACGGTCCGGGCGATTGACGCTTTCACAGACCGGGACCTGGATTTTCGCCCGAAGCCAGAGATGCGCACGCCCCGTGAGCTGATTTTTCACGTGTACAGCCAGGAAAAGGTCCTGGCGGAGTCGGCCCAGCTCGGTCAATTCAGCGCGGAGGCGGCTGGCCGCTCCAGCCCGGAAGAACAGGCAGGCGCAGCAGAACTCCAGGCTTTGGTCACGGTGAACGATTTGAAAACTTACGCCCAGGAGTGTCACCGGACGGCGCAAAACATATTCTCGTCGATGCCGGAAAGCCAACTGAATCACCCAGTCGAGTCACCCCTCGGCAAATTTCCGGCTTGGCGGTATTTTGCCTTCGCCTACGACGAGCATTGGCATCACCGGGGGCAAATTTATGCCTATCTTCGCCTGCTGGGGAAACAACCGCCGATGTTGTACGACTACTGAAACCGGCAGCGACTTGACCAGGGGTGGGCTCACTCGTAGGGAAAACTGAGATATAAGAAATAATTGAACAAACTCCGGGCGGGTTTCGTACGTACTGTTTCAAAGGAGTGATCACTCATGCGTGGACTGTATTTGGCAACCGTAATGGCGGCGCTGGTGGGACTGGCGGCATGCGATATCGAAGACGTGGTGGCGGCAGATAGCCAGCGCTACCGGGAGCCGTTCAAGTTCACCTACGATCTGAAACCGGGCGGCCGGTTTTCGCTGGAGGGCTTCAACGGCCCGGTGGAAATTTACGGCTGGAGCCAGGATAAAGTCGAAATCAATGGCGAGAAGTACGCCAGCGAGAAGGACAAACTCGCTGAAATCAAGGTCAGCGTGATGAACACTCCGGACGTCGTATCAGTGAAGACGACGCGGCCGGAATGGAACAATTGGCACGGTGGTGCGGGTGTGAAGTTTATCATTCACGTGCCGCGCAAGGTGATTCTGGACGAGGTAAAGACCTCAAACGGGCCGCTCTCCATCGAGGGAACAGAAGGCAAAGCGCGCCTGGCGACTTCAAACGGGCCGATGAAGATTCGCGACCTCAAGGGCGATCTCGATGCGCACACCTCGAACGGACCGTTGACGGTCACTGGGTTCACGGGTTCGTTGCTGGCCGCGACATCGAACGGACCAATTGACGCCGATGGGGTAAAGGGGTTCGTGGATGCGACCACCTCAAACGGTCCAGTGGACATTCGGGCGACGGAGCTAACCTCTGGACGGCCCGTGAAGATCCGGACATCGAACGGGCCGGTGCGGCTGACGTTGGACAAGCTGACGACGGACGTGCAGGTACGGTCGTCGAACGGTCCGATCGAATTTCGCGTACCGGAGACAGGGATGAACCTGAGCGCCTCGACATCGAGCGGCAAGGTGCGCAGCGATTTTCCGGTGTCGGGCGAGACGGAATCGAAGTCGGAATTAATTGGCAAGATCGGCGGGGGCGGCCCAACCGTGGACCTTCGAACGTCGAATTCGAGTATTCGCATCAGCCGCTATTAGCAGTAAGCGCGGCGGCTAGGGCTTCCAGGTGCTCGGCGCGGGTACCGCAGCAACCCCCTAAGACTGGTATCGAAAACTCGCGGTGGATCGTCAGCAGGCCTTCGGCGAAGGCGGCGGGACTATCCGCCGCGAAGTCGTTTGTGATGGCGAAGTAGCGGGGGTCGACGGGCGAGGAGTTCGCCTGCAGGCCGTAAATGCGCGGAGTAGGTCCGCGGGCGACGGCGGCGCGAAGGCCGGCGAGCGCGGTGTAAGGGTGCGTGCAGTTGATCCAATAGCTGACGGGTGGGCGCGGGGCGGAGGCGTCGATTTCGGCGATGGCATCGAGGAGCGGCGTACCATCGAGGAGCGTGCCTTGCGCGGTGAGGACGAAGCTGACGACGGCGGGGGCTTCGAGGACATCGAGGATGCCGAGGGCTTCGCGGACGGCGGGGAATGTTGCGAGCAGGACGAGGGGCGCGGAGGCGAGTTCGCGGGCTTGCCATGCGTGGAACCGGCGGGCCTCGTCGCGTCCGAGGGCGAGCGAGGGCGTGTAGCAGTCTTCGCGCGGGCCCATGAGAGCGGCGTGGAAGGGCGAGTGGAGGGCGATGAATTCGAGGGCACGGGCGTTGTCGCCGGGTTGGGCGTTGTTGCGATTGGCGCGCCAAGTGGGGGCACAGAGGAAGATGGGTACGCGGTTGCGGTGGGCGACGGCGGTGTACTCCGAGTAGATCGCGTTGAGGCGGGCACGGCCTTCGGCGGTGTGGAGCAGTGGAATGGGATCGGTGCCGAGGCGCTCCCAGACGGCCGCTTCGGTAATGGCGGGGCCGTTGGGGAGCGGCACTGAGGGCATGCTAGATCTCTTGTGTGACGCGCAGAACTTCGTCGACGGTGGTGACGACCATGGCGACCTTATGCCAGCCGTCTTCGCGGAGCGTGGTCATGCCTTCGCGGCGGGAGATGCCGGTGAGGATGCCGGCGTCCTCGTTTTTCATGATGGAGCGGCGGAGCTCGTCGCTCAACTGCATCATCTCGAAGATGCCCAAGCGGCCTACATAGCCGGTGCCGAAGCAATGTTCGCATCCGGCGCCGCGAAAGGTTTCAATCATGTCGCCAGTGGGTGTCATGTGCGGGCCGGCGCTCGTTTTACAGTGCGGGCAGATGACGCGCACGAGGCGTTGCGCGAGAACTGCAACCACCGACGAGGTGATGAGGTAGTTCTCGATGCCCATGTCGGTGAGGCGCGTGATGGCGCTGGGGGCGTCGTTGGTGTGGAGCGTGGAGAAGACGAGGTGGCCGGTGAGGGCGGCGCGGATGGCGATGTCGGCGGTTTCGCGGTCGCGGATTTCGCCGACCATGATGACATCGGGGTCCTGGCGGACGATGTGGCGGAGACCGGCGGCGAAGGTGAGTCCAATTTGCGGATTGACGTGGATCTGGTTGATGCCGTCCATCTGATATTCGACCGGGTCTTCGATGGTGATGATCTTGCGATCGGTGAGATTGATGCGCTTGAGGGCCGAGTAGAGCGTGGTGGACTTGCCGGAGCCGGTGGGCCCAGTGACGAGGAAGATGCCGTGGGGCAGGCCGGTGAAGTGGGTCATGCGGGCGAGCATCCAGTCGGTGAAGCCGAGGCTTTGGAGGTCGAAGAAATCGCCGGCGGAGCGGTCGAGGAGGCGCATAACGACGCTCTCGCCGTAAAGGGTGGGGAGCGTCGACACGCGAAGGTCGACTTCGCGGCCGAGGGTGCGGATCTTAATGCGGCCGTCCTGCGGCAGGCGGCGTTCGGCGATGTTGAGCTTAGCCATCAGCTTGACGCGCGAGATGATAGCGGCCTTGAGCTCGCGTTGCGGGGCTTCCTGCGGGTGGAGAATTCCGTCGATGCGAAATCGGACGCGGAAGTCTTTTTCGAAGGGCTCGATGTGGATGTCACTGGCGCGCTTTTCGACGGCGGAGGCGACCATGGCGTTGACGAGACGGATGACGGGCGCTTCGCTCGCCATGTCGCGCAGGTGTTCGAGGTCTTCGTTGGCGTCGGCGTCTTCGAAGCCGACCAGGTCGGAGGTCTTCTGCTGGCCGTAGTGGCGGTCGATCTGGTCGAGAATTTCACCTTCGGCGGCAAGGGCCTGTTTGACGCGCAGGCCGGTGACCTGGCGAACCGTGGCGAGCGTCTCAAAGTCGAGCGGATCGGCCATGGCCATAACAAGCGTGGAGTCGTCGAATGTGGCCGGGACGCATTTGAATTGCCGCAGAAAGCGGCCGCTAAGTTTTTCGAGCTCGGGCGCGGCAGGCGGCGGACCGTCGAAGGTGACCAGCGGCAGGGACCACTGCGCCGACAGCGCGGCGAGCACATCGCGCTGGGCGATGAAGCCGAGATCGACCAGTATTTTCCCGACCTTGTCGGCTGTACGTTCTTTCTGAATTTCAAGAGCCTGGTCGAGTTCCTCCACGGTGATGAGCTTGCGCTCAATGAGCATTTCGCCGAGACGCATCGGCGCTAGAACTCCTGGACCTGGATGGCACTGGCGAGGGCGTCGGCGGACATCTTGCCGGATTCGAAATCGACAAGTGTCTTGCGCGGAGCCTGCATGACGATTTGCGCGGGGAGACCCTCGGTATTCTCGAAAGAGTGGTAAAACAGCGACACGCCGACGACGACCTGCTGCGTGACCGGCACCTGTTTCAGCCGCGTGCCGGTGGAAACCATCATGTCGCGCATGAGGCGCTTCAACTCAGGCACGCGATCAAGCTTCCTCTGGCGCAGGCGAGTGAGTTCCTCGGAAGTGAACTTGGGGCGGAACGGCGTTATACCGGCGCTGAGGAGCAAGTTCACCTCGGTGGTGAAGACAGCACCGTAGTCTTCCAGGTAGACGCCGCGGGTGAAACCGATGAGGTCCATCGGCTGGTCCCTGTTGTAATCGACGATGCGCTGGTCGAAGGATTTTTCAAGGTCGTGTAGCTCGCGGTAGGAGACCCGGCTGGCAGCGCCGAGGGCGAGCGTGGCGGCGCAGAGCAAGAAAGTACGGCGGATGGCGGATTTCATTGTCCGGCTCCGAGGTCGTTACTGGCGCGCATGTAGGTGTTCAGTTTGCGGAGCATCATCTGGTTGCTTGCGTCCATGGCGACCATGTCCTGGCGATGTTCGATGAGGAGACGCTCTTCGGCGGCCTTGACCATCTTTGCCGTGTGGGCCTGATAGCGTTGTTCGAGATCGGCGGTGGCTTTGGCGACGGCGGCTTGCACGAGGACGTCGACGTTGGCTTCGCCAGCGGCAGCGGTCTGCTGGACAGTGACCGGGGGCGCGGTTTGAACGACGGGAATGGGGCGCGTGACGGCGTGGAAGAGGATGGCGCCGCTCAGCATGGCAGCCGAGGCAAAGCCCCATTTGGGAGCGGCCCAGAAGCGTTGCCACCAGGTGGGCTCGAAGACCTTGTCGGAGACGAAGGCAATGCGGCGCGGCGGTTCTTCATAGGGCAGCGAACGGAGCGCAGCCACGGTGGCGGCGGCGCGTTCGTCCTGTAAGTAAGCTGCAAATTCCGATTCGTGTTCAGTCATTCGTCCCTCCCACTTGCTCAGCCGGCGGGTTTCGGAGCCACGGGCGCGAGCGTGTCCTTTAGCAGGTCGAGCGCGGTATACAGCCTCGACTTGACGGTCGATACGGGACAGCCGAGAATTTCGGCCATCTCCTCAAACTTGAACCCTTCGTAAATCTTCAACACCACGGCTTCGCGCTGTTCGCCGGTAAGGCGATCGAGCGCGGCGGCCACGGCGACCGTGGTTTCCACGGGCAACATTCCGCGACCCCGGCTCGGGGAGCCGGGCTCAGTCAGCTCCTCCGAGTCGGGCCTATTCTTGCGCAACATGGAGAAGGATTCGTTGTGCGCAATGCGGAACAGCCAGGGGGCGAAGCGCGTGTCGTCATCGAGTTTCCTGAGGTTTTGATAGGCCTTCAGGAAGACATCTTGCGCCAGGTCCAGCGCATCCTCCCTGTTGCCCACAAGCCTCAGGATGTAGTTGTAGACACGTTTCTCCCAACGCGACACCAAGTTGTTGTAGGCGTCGACGTTACCCTGGCGGGCTTTTTCCACCAGGTCCCGATCCTCGACCTCTCTAAAGATCAATCGGTATCTCCGGCCGTCATATAGGAGACGCGCCGCCGGCAAAAAAAGACGAAGGGCGGCTTAAAAACAGTGTACGGCGAATCTTCGCCGTGGGATTAGTGGAAGCTGCGCGTTGCCGCCCCCTGTATTGAATCTCAATCCCATAGCTGAGAGGCGATTAACCGAA
>DASRHX010000407.1:0-4413 GCA_035650295.1 Bryobacteraceae bacterium
GGCTCCAGTCGGCGATCTTGCCGGTGAGAACCTCCGCTAGCTGCTGGCGGCTCAACCCCTTCAGCGGGTTGCTGCGGTGGACGACGATCGCCGCGCCGTCGCGGCACAACGGAAACGAAAACAGACCGCGCTCGCTATCGACCAGTTGCCGCGACACCATGGCGATGTCGGACACCCCCGCGCGCAGATCGGCGATGCCTTTCCCCGAGCCACCCGAGCGGACCTCGATCGATACGCCGGGATTCAATCCTTCGAAGCGCCGGGCGATGTCCGTCATCAGCGGATAGATGGTGGAGGAGCCCGTGATCACGAGCGCCCTCGGCCGTGCGTCGGTGCCCGCAGGCGTTTGCGCGCCGGCGAGCGACGGCGTGAGCATCAGCAATGCGAGAAACATCGCCATAGCGGCCAACCGAAAGCGTCGTGGTGATAGGACCATTCTTGGCATTAATGTAGTAGTAATCGCCGCTGCTATAAACCGTTTCGGACCGACGAATTCCACCAGCCGCCCCAGGAGTTCCGGCCCTCAATTCAGCTACTGGCGGCACTCCATTTCCTGCGCGGGAATGCGCTGCATTCCGTGGATAGCAGATCGCGCGACGCATTGAGCCGCTGGTAGTGGTTGACGATGGATTTCCGCGTTGTGCCGCGCTGAAGGAGGCGCGACGAAGGAGCGCCGCGACGCAAGCGCCGATCACCAACGCGCTGTTAGGCGTCTTCATTGCGGCGGTGCGACCGGGCCAACATCCATACCATCGTAGGACTCAATACGAAACTCGGACGGAGCCGTCGCCTGTGGGATAGAGCTTTACGATTCGATAACCCGCAGCTGACAAGCGTTCCGCCACAGATTGAAGTTTGTTCGGATTGGGATCAGTAAAGAAGTAACCCCAAACAAGACCAGCGTCCACATTCCATGGGGCCTCGCGGCGCATGTTGGCAAACATCTCTTCGACGTCTTCTAGCGTAATCGGCGCGGTGTTTGAAGACGCCTAAGTCCGCGTTGTGGCGCGCTGAAGAAGGCGCGGCAGCGCCGCACGCAGGCGTCGGTCACCAACGCGCTGTTAGCCGGCATCTTTAGATAAGCCCTTTACCACGGCCGCTCGGTACTCCTCATCTTTTTCGCGGAACTGCACTCGACCTGCCGCGAAGTCGATGTTGAGATAGATCTCCCCATAGCGCTTTTCGTCGTCGTGCTCGAAGAAGAGCTTCATGCGGACGCCCCCATTTGGCGCGGTGGAGGGATCTCCCTCCAACGCCACGGCCGTCAAGCTTGTCTCGGGTTTCATCCGGTCTGCCCCAAGGTCCACGCCATAAAGCGAATCAAGCACCCTTAGGAAAGTGTCACTCGGCTCTCCAAGGGATACCAGGCGGACCGTTCCCCATTGAACAAAGAAGTTCTCGCCGGCTTCTTTTCTCTCCCACTTTGGGCCAAGGATTACGCCAAAGCCAACGCGCTGCCTCTCGTGCTTTCCAACCGCGTCGACACGAATCTGACCATCGGTCTGGCGTCTGACACCCGTAGCCGCAAAGATCAAGTCGACAAATCCCTCCTCGGATTCGGACGTGATAGCGGGCACCGGCGGTTCCATGCCGGCTAACGTCCGCGTTTTGCCGCGTTGAAGAAGGCGCGGTAGCGCCGTCCGCAGGCGCCGGTCACCAACGCGCTGTTAGGCGCCACTGCGCGCGCCTTTTGCTTTCGACATTCCGCGAAGGATGTCGAGCCTATTGCGTGGCGCGGTAGGTGATAGGAAATCCGGGATGGTGTTCTTGTTTCGCCTAGGGCGGCGCAAAAATTCAACCGGCCATTCCGTTATGCGCTTTTTCTTAACATGAACATAGCATCCGGGTTGTGGCTCGTCGATGTACTCCTTCTGCAGAATCAGCACAAATGGCTCCTCCGCGCCTTTCGTGCGGCGAGAGAAAGCCAGCGCCTTAGGGAACGTTGCGAAGGCGTAGAAATAATCGTTGCCGTCCTCGATATCAGGCGCGCCGTTCTCCGGATGGCACCACACACGATACTCAAGCACTTCGTCCCATACGTAACCACCACCAGAGCCGGTAACGCTTGGGTATTTACCTACCTTTTTCGGGTCGACGGCGGTTGGATATCGCGGCCGGCCTGTCATGGCGCCTAACGACTGAGTTGAGCGGCCGGGCACAGCACCCATTCCGCGCCAGCGAGCACGCAATCCATGGCGAGCGCGGCGCGGCCACGATGACCGAAGGCCCGCTCCAACGTGTTGTTAGATTGCATGCCTTTCATTGCACAGCTCCAGGCATGTTCTCGTGCAGTATTTGATGGTGTCGAGACGCATCGACGCCAGTCCGCTGCTCGCGCGCGAGAAGGTGCCTAGATTCAGAAGGGAAATGCAGTGTCGGTCTCTGCGTCTTTGGACCGGGCCGAACGACAACCGGCTTCCCGAGCAGCGAGGAGTAGCCAGGCAATGCATTAGCGACGCGACCGCGGAACGACTGTAGTTTGTCGCCCTTCTTCGAGTGGTTGTCGTGGTATTGGAAAAAGTCGCGTTTTGAAACTTCCACCCAGAGGCCCCAGCCGAAGTATCCGGCGCAGTGCTTAAACGGCACCATCGCCACGCAACGTATGAAAAAGCGCGTGCGGTCGATTGCGCAGAGATCTTCGTTTGCTACAAGACGATTCTGGCGCTGTTCCTTGGGCATGGACCAAGCGTCATCGGGCAATTGAAACCCCATATCGGTTGGCGCGTAGCTGTGCCACTTGCCGCAGCACTCGCACCGGAATCCTTCGCGCTGACGCTTCGGCATGCAATCTAACGATTTCGTTGAACGGCCGCGTGACACCGCACTTCCGCACCGGCCCGCGCACACACTGCCACGGCGCGCACGGTGCGGCCACCCTTTGCCACGGTCCGTTCCAACGACTTGTTAGACGTCATCGACTGCCACCGTCATGAATGTGGACAGCGGGAATTGAATGGGCACATCGTAGCCCCGAGTCGAAAGGTTTGCTCGAAAGGACTTTCGCGGAATCAAATTCACGGCGCCCTTTGAGTAGGTGACTGCCGAAACCAGTGGAAAAGCATGATCGTATTCGGCCAAGGGAAATGGTGGCGCCACCAGAGTTTGACCGGTCGTCTTCTCGTTCGCGATGACGTAGAGGTAGGGCTTCTCGCCGATTGGAGGAACGTCAAACCACACTTCGATAGAGAGAGACTTTGTGTCTTTCAGTGCGCGCAGCACGCGCGTTCGCGTCCCGCCAGCTAATAGGCGTTTCTCGAGCGCGACGATGAGATCCTTCTGGCTCGGCTGGAGAGAACGCAGAACTTTGAATGTAGCGGCCTGTAACTGGGAGAGTTTGTCCTGCGCGGCAAGCGCCTGAAAGGACCTTGGCAACCCAAAGGCCGCGAAACCCATCCACGGCTCGAAGCCAATCCCAACCGGCACAACCTGGCCCGGAGGAATGGCGGTCGTCAACGCGATAAAGAGATGATCGAAAGTGCCGAAAGAAAGCCCTTCTGACTCCAGCAAGCACCCGATCCGCTCGCCGGTACGGTGGATATCGCAAGGAAGGGCGAACACTCCATCGGCGCTCGCGAACGGCGGTTCACCAGGGCCAGGAACCTCCGTCGTTTCAAGGTAGCGAATCTCCTTCAGCGGTCTCAATTTCGCTGCCATTCAATGACGTCTAACGACCGAGTTGAGCGGCCGCGCGCCGCTGGGTAACGAAGCCCCGATAGATCACGGTCCGCTCCAACGCGTTGTTAGACAGCACGTCCCGCCTCCTTCAACGCGGCCTTCACCTGGGTGAGGAGCTTCTTCGGCGCGATCTCATGGCCGATGAGATGCGCGTTCCAGTTGGTTCCGACGAGGACCTTTGCCTTGTGCATATTGGGAAGGACGACGTTCACAAACTCCTCCATCGGTATTTCGAAAGGCGAATACTCGGGCCAGTGATTCTTCGCGCACTGCTGCGCGTATGCACGATCCGACCAGAGCGGAACAATGGCAGTGCCCTCTCCCTTTCTATTCTCGTCACCATTTGCCGTGGAGTGTACCCAGAGGTCCCCGTCGGCGGTGGGCTTGCGAAGGCCCCAGATCCGACCGCTCTTCGCGATGCGATCCAAAAAGCGCTGATGCCGTTCGAGCGACTCGACGGTTAATCCCATCATCGGCGTTGGCTCACTCTTCGGCATACGTGCTGTCTAACGACCGAGTTGAGCGGCCGGCCCACTGCCGCCATTGCGCCCTGCCGAGCACACAATCTGTTGCGAGGACAGGGCGCCCACGATGAATCACGGTCCGCTCCAACGTGTAGTTAGAAGTCGCCATTGATGGTAGGCGATCGAAAATGCGCATCTCGCAAATTTAGAACGCCCTCTCCTTTACGCCGGTACTTTGCGAAGGCCTTTTCCGTCACGGTGAGCGCGAAATAGA
>DASRHX010000408.1:0-25776 GCA_035650295.1 Bryobacteraceae bacterium
GGATTGCGGCGGTATTTACGGTCCTGGTGAAACGCTGACGTATGCTTCGCAGCGGCTGCTGACGCGGCACTCGTTGGCGCGCGAGTTTCAGCGAAACCAAATTTCGAGGGCGCCTTTCGCAAACGGAAAGCCACCCGTGGACCCAACCTTCAAGCGTTTTGAGGCCGGAGGGTTCGCCGACTGGCGGCTCGCCGTGGATGGCCTGGTCGCACGACCGGGTTCGTTTTCGCTCGCCGACCTGAGGAGCTATCCGGCGAGCAGGCAAATCACACAACTGACGTGCGAGGAAGGGTGGGGTTTCATCGCCGAATGGATTGGCGTGCCGTTGCACCACGTGTTGAAGCTTGCGGGAATTTTGCCGCATGCGAACTATGTAGTCTATTTTTCCGCACCAGATCGCTGGTCGGACAGCGTCGACATGGCCGATGCGCTGCATCCGCAGACGCTGTTGACCTACGGCATGAATGGCGGCGATCTTCCGGTGCCCCACGGGGGCCCGCTTCGTTTACGCGTACCCCGGCAGCTTGGCTACAAGAGCCTGAAATGGGTCAACCGGCTGACGGTGACCGATAGCCTGGATAAGTTCTGGGAGGGCGGCAGTTATTCCTGGTACGCGGGCATCTAGTATTTGCCTAGTAGCCGGGGTATGCTGTTTGCCACGATATGCTCGAACCCGGCAGACGCGGGCTACTCACGTTTGCGGCAAACGTGTTGGCGTGGATGGCATCGCGGCAGCGACTATCGGCTGCGTCCGTTGGATTGCGAGAGTTCCTGGAATTGTCATCGCGACTGACGGGACGAAGGGATCTCGATCCGAATCTCGGCCGCATTTACTTTAACGCGTTGGTTGGCGTCGCGAAAAACCGGCAACTGCTCGACGAGGTGGCGCGGCGGGAAAAGTCTCATCCGGAACTAGAAAGCCAGATCATCCTTGCGTGGTACACGGGCGTGTATGAGGCCGCGGGGCAGCGCCGTTTGGCCACTCATCGCGGCGCGTTGTTGTGGAAAGCTCTCGACATGCCCGCGCCGGGAACCTGTGCAGGGCAACCTGGTTTTTGGTCGCGTCCGCCAGAGGAGAGGCTGTGATTCGGGAGCGGGTTGCGGACGTTGTGATCACAGGCTCGGGCGTTGCGGGGTCGCTGGTTGCGGCACGGCTGGCGGCGGCCGGAGTGAAGGTGCTGATCCTCGAAGCGGGTCCGCGTGTGCAACGAGGCCAGGCGCTGAAGCAATTCGACCGCGCGTTGATTAAGACACCGGAGTCGCCTTACCCTAATGAGCCGTACGCGCCGCATCCGCACGAGGACTGCCCGAAGATTGCGCAGGGCATACTTATCGAGGTTTCCAGAGGCATCTCCGCGTAAACATCTCCCCATGACCTACGACGCCATTGTCATTGGAATCGGCAGCATGGGCAGTTCGGCGGCGTATCATCTTGCCGCTCGAAAATGCCGCGTGCTGGGGTTGGAGCAGTTCAACATCGGGCACGATCTGGGCTCGGGGCACGGCATCACGCGTGTGATCCGGCTGGCGTATTTCGAGGACCCGGCGTATGTGCCGATCCTGCGCCGGGCATACCAGCTTTGGCGCGAAATACAGAAGCTCGCTGGCGAGCCGCTACTGTTTGTGAAGGGCGGTCTGGATGTCGGGCCGATGGATGGGAGCGTAGTCGCGGGCAGCCTGCGGTCGTGCCGGGAACACAAGCTGAAGCATGAACTGCTGGAAGCCGCCGAAGTGAACCGCCGGTTCCCTGGGTGGCGGCTGCCGAAGTCGATGTGTGCGGTGTATCAGCCGCAGGGTGGGTTTGTGCTGTGCGACCGGGCGATCATTTCCTACGTCGGAGCCGCGCAAACGCTCGGCGCGGAGATCCGCGGTTGCGAACGGGTGCTGCGGTGGGACGGCGTGCGGGGTGGAGTCGTCGTTCGGACAGATCGCGGGACGTACCGCGCCAAGAGGCTCGTGATCACAGCAGGCGCGTGGGCTTCGAAACTTGTCGAGGCGATACAGGCACGAAAGCTGGCCGAGCCGCAAAGGCAAGTCCTCATCTGGACGCAGCCCCGGACGCCGGAACATTTTCAACCCAATACGTTTCCGGTGTTCAACATGGAGAGTGCGCTGGGCGGCGTTGTCGAGCGCTGGTACGGGTGCCCGGTGTACGGCGTGCCGGGAGTGAAGTTCGGCAAGTACTACCATCGCCGCCAAGCCGTGGATCCCGACACGATGGACCGGAATTGTGACGCCGAGGACGAGCGCGTGTTGCGCGAGGGGATTGCGCGGTTCTTTCCGAAAGCGAACGGGCCAACTATGGCGATGAAGACCTGTATGTTCTCGCTCAGTCCGGACAAGCACTTCGTGATTGACCGGCACCCGGAGTTTCCGCGCGTCACGGTGGCGGCGGGGTTCTCGGGCCACGGATTCAAGTTCGCAAGCGTGGTCGGCGAGATACTTGCGGAGCTCGCGTTGAACGGGGGATCGGCACGATTCCCGGATCTCAGATTGTTTAGCATGACGCGAGAGCGCAAGGAAGCCGAGTAACGCGCCTACGCCTTCAGCCACGGCTTCAACTGATCGAGCATCTCTTTGATATTCCGCTTGGCTTCGTCGTCGAGCGGCGTGCCGTCTTTTACGACCGCTGGTTTTCCGCCGCGCGAGAAGTTGTTCGCGAAGACGCCGCGCAACTCCAGGATGTACTTGAGGCCGGGCATGCCGTACGTCCGGTAGGTGGGGAGAAGCCACGTGGTGCGCATGCACATTTGCGCCGCTTCGGCGCGCTTGCCCGCATGGAACAGGTCCCAGGCGGCTGAGTAGAGGTCAGGGACCGTGGCGGCGGGCATGTTGCCGGCGGAACCGCGCAGCATCTCTTCGAATAGCAATTCGCCGTGGTTGCCGGTGAAGGGATGCAGCTCCGGATGCTTTTCGCGGTAGAAGGAGAGCTTCGGCAGCGGAGGGCCAGCTTCATCTTTGATATAGCGCAGCGTAGAAATGGCCTTCGACATCTCGACGATGAACTCGGCGGACATATCACCGATGGCTTGTACAAAAAAGGGGCGCGTGCTAGCCGCGCCGATTGCTTTGTAGTACTCGAACAGCTTCGCGTGCGCGGTGACGCCCGGCTGGGGAATGGCGATGATGGCGTCGGGAGCCAGGCGTTCGGCGTGGCGGGCATACTCGACGGCGGCGTCGATCGTGGGCGCCTGCACACCAATGACGAGCGCGGGTCGCATGGTGCGGGTAATATTGGCGAGCGCGGTGGCGCCCTGGAAGCGCTCCTCGGGGCGAAGCGAGGCCCATTCACTGGCGAGTTGCGGCCAGACCATTCCATGCACGCCGCACTTGGCAAGATAGTGCGCCTGCTTAACCAGGATGCCAATGTCGACCTTGTCATCGGCGGTGAACGGCGTCTGCATGATCGGGAAGATGCCGCGCAGGGGTTTGGTGGAGGCTGCGCGCGCCGGGACACCGGCGGCGGCTGCCAGCGAGAGGAAAGCGCGTCGATTGAAATTGCTCATTTCAGTCAGCCCTATAGACCGGTCCGGATGCGGACTCGTAATCGTTGTACTTCCAAGGTTCCAGCCGCGCCAGCTCGAATGATGAAACGCGCCGGCGGAGATGGTCCATTTCGGCGGCCGAGAGAGGCTTATGCGATCGGGCGAGCGCGGCGACTTCGGTAGCCTGATCGAGCTGATCGACACCAACGATGGCCGTGGCGATCGGCAGGGACCATGTATAAGAGAGGCATTCCTGAACGGTGGCGGCCTTGTTCTTGAGGATGGCGCCCGCGCCGAAGGCCTTCATGGCGATGATACCCATATTGCGCTTGCGTGCGAGCGGGAGAGTTTCGGATTCAAAACTCTTTTGGAAGTTGCCGCCGTCGGTGACGCTCAGCGGCAGCAGGACCGTCGAGAAATCATATCGCTCCATGATCTTGTTGTGGATCTTCGGATCGGTATGGCCAGTGAAGCCCACGAAGCGAATCTTGCCGGCCTTCCGTGCCTTCTCGATCATCTCCATGAGCCCTTTAGGTCGAAAGACGGCTTCAATATCGTCGTCGTTGATGACGTTGTGGACCTGGTAGAGATCGATGCGGTCGGTGCGGAAGTTGGCGAGCGATTGATCGAGGTCGAGTTGGGCTTGCACGGCGGTACGGTGGCGCGTTTTCGTGGCGAGGACGACCTTGTCCCGCACGTCGTGAAGTGCCGCGCCGTAACGCGACTGGCTCAGTCCGTAGGCTCCCGCGGCAGCGGCATCGAAATACGTGACGCCAAGGTCGTAGCAGCGGCGGACCACGTCGCGGGCGACCTTGCCTTCGTCCAGCATGCCGATGCGCGCGCCTCCGAGCCCCAGTATCGAAACCTCAAGGCCGGTTTTGCCAAGCGTGCGTTTGGGAAGTCCGTTGGGCGCGGCAGAGGCGAGAGAGGCGGCAGTCGCGGTTTGGAGAAAGAGGCGGCGCGGAAACATGACGTTATCCTACCTCTATGTCGAATGGCGCGAAAGAGCCCGCTGAGCTCACCATAAAGGCGGTGGGATTAGGGATCTTTTTGTCCTTTGTCTTTGGCGCGGCTAACGCATACCTGGGAATGCGCGCGGGACAGACAGTGGCGGCGACGATTCCGGCGGCCGTCATCGCCATGGCGTTGTTCCGGCTGCCCGCGTTCAAGGGCACGATTTACGAACAGAACATCGCACGAACGGCGGCAAGCGTGGGCGAAGCCCTGGTGGCGGGCGCGATCTTCACGATCCCGGCATTTATGTTGGTCGATATCGATGGCGTGCGCTTGTGGACGGATCTGCGTTCGCACTTTTGGGAAGCGACGATGATCCTGCTCGCGGGCGGATTGATCGGCGTGTTCTTCATCATCATGTTGCGCAGGCCATTGTGTGTGGACGCGGGGTTGCCGTGGCCCGAAAGCGTGGCGTGCGTGGAACTCGTGAAGGCCGGGGGCGGCGAGGGAGCGGGAGCGTCGAAACTCATCTTCGGCTCAATGGGAATTGGGGCGCTGGTGCAGTTTGCCAAGAGCGACAAGGGACTCCACATTCTCACCGAGTATGTGGAAGGCTTCTGGGCATTTCCGAAATCGGTGATCCGCCATTTCGATTTTGACAAGAAAGTAATCGGCTCGGTGGGACACGCGGGAGGGATTCCGTGGGCGACGCCGGCGCTGTCTCCGGCGTTGATGGGCGTCGGCTATTTGATCGGGCCGGAGTTGGCGTCGATAAACGTCGCGGGCGGCATTATCGCGTGGTGGCTGCTGATTCCCCTGTTACTGTTCTTCGATCCGGATCTACCGCGGCGATTGGGCGGCGAAGCGGTGGGCGTGGACGTCCAGGCTTACACGCTCTGGTACAACGTGGTGCGGCCGATTGCGGTGGGGACGATGCTGGTGGCGGCGACGAACACCATGGTGCGGATGCGCGGCTCTATCTACACCTCCTTGAAAGGCGCCTTCGCGGCATCGGCGAAGGCAGCCGAAGGCGAGGGCGCTGCCCTTGTGGAGCGGACGGAGCGCGACCTCCCGGCGAAGTGGGTGCTGCTGGCGACAGCGGCGCTCATTGTGCCGATCACGATCCTGTATTTCTATTTCACCCAGAGCTGGAAGGCCGCCATTGTGGCGGGCCTTTTGATGACGGTCACCGGATTTCTGTTGAGCGCGGTGGGCGGATACCTTGTGGGACTCGTCGGAAGTTCAAACCAACCGGTGTCGGGGTTGACGCTGGCTGCTCTGGTGTTGAGCGCGCTTCTGCTATTAGGCGTAGGCGTAACGGGCAAGGCGGGAGTGGGCGCCGTGCTAGGGGTAGCCTCGGTGGTGGCGTGCGCAATCTGCGTCTCGGGCTCGTTGATCCAGGACTTGAAGGCCGGGCACCTGCTGGGCGGCACTCCTTGGAAGATGCAGGTCGTGGAAATTCTGGCGGTGGTGCTCCTGTCATTCTTCCTCATCGCGCCCATCGTGGCGTTGCACGAGGCGAACCTGGATACCGGCGGCATTGGCGGCCGCGCATTGCCGGCGCCGCAAGCGGGGTTGATGGCTCAACTATCGGTGGGCATCATGGGCGGCCAGATGGCTTGGGGACTTCTGGGCGTGGGCGCGGCGTTCGGCGTAGCGCTCCTCCTGTGCGGCGCACGTGCCCCAATGTTGATTGCCGTCGGCATGTACCTGCCGTTCGATACGAGCTCCTCGATCTTTGTGGGCGGGGTAATGAAGTGGCTGGCGGATCGCGTTGCCGCCAGGCGTGGCGAGGCCTCGCGAAAGGCTACCGAGGATCGGGGCACGCTCATGGCAAGCGGACTGATCGCTGGCGAAGCCGTGGTGGGCATTCTGCTCGCGGTGGCGTTCCTTGGAGGCGTGCGATCGATGGAGTTCACAAAGTTGGCGCCCTTCCGTGGATGGCTCACCTTAGCGGTATTCGCGGCGCTGGCGTGGATGCTGGTGAAGCGCGTGCAGGCACGTACTTAGGCACGAGCGAGATACCAGATTTCGAGCGCATCCAAGACGGCGTCCGCGGCGCCGAGAGTGGAAAACTGGCGGTCGCAAGATTCTAAGGCCGCATCAATTTCCGATGAGTCGGCGGCAAGTTGATCGATGACCTCGTTTCGCTCGTCCAAGGTGCGAGGCACTGGAGTGTCGCCGAAGAGGGCTCGCGCGGCGCTCACAAGCAGTTCAGCATGCCGGAAAAGTCCAACCTCGCGGAGCGCCACAACAGTTGCTTCGTAATTATCCATTTGGGAGTTGTCGAAGAGCGATGCGTGGCCGCCATTATCGATACAAGGTCCGTAGCACCAGATCAGGAAGAAAACGCGATCGTCCGGAGGAAGGGCGTCCAGGCCCTCTCGGAAATACGTATCGACTACGCGATTGGCGATTGGTTGGAGGAATTTGATATCGGGCACTGTGCGTCACTCAAATTGCTTGCGGAACTCCGCGAACTGCGCCTTCAGCGCTTCGACTTCCGCTTCCAGCTTCGCCAGACGGTCCTCGCGTGGCGCGGGAACGCCGGCCGGCTCGTGAGCGGCAGGCGGCATAGCAGGCTCTCCGAAGAAAAGATGTGTGTAGCGCGTCTCGCGCATGCCAGTCTGGCGGGGGAGTTCAACGGCAAACGGGCCGCCTTCATGCGCGGCGAGTTTGTGGATGGCACTCAGCACTGCGTCGGTGTCGTCGAAGGAGTACATGCGCTCGGTGCGCACCTTCAGTTCGTTCAGAGTCTGGGCGCCGCGCAACAGCATCGGCGTAAGCACCGCGATCTCGCGGCGGCCGAGATCGAGCGTTTCGTACGCACGGTGGCCATACTTGGGGACGCGGTGTTCGGAGCCCGTGGTCACGGTGGCCAGACTCTTGTGGCGAAGGCGGTCGATCGCGTCGAGCACGGTTTGCTCGTCGTAGTTCGTCGCCGGCTCGCGGTTCGATTTCTGATTGCATGCGTTGACGAGCGCATTGAGCGAGAGCGGGTAGTAGTCGGGCGTGGTGAGGTCCTTTTCGATCAGACAACCGAGGACGCGCGCCTCGATCTCATCGAGAATCAGACTTGCCATATTTATCCTTCTTCTTCTTTTTACCCGACGGCGCGCCAGGTGGTTCGAGCACGGCGAATTGCAGCTTGCGGGCAACGGTGTCGATGCGGTCGAGGCGCACGTTGAGGCGCTCGCCGATCTTGTACTCACGGCGGGTGCGCTGGCCGACGATGCGGCGCGTGGTTTCGTTGAACAGAAAGCGGTCGCCGGGAAGTGTGTCGATGGGGACGAGGCCTTCGATGAACCAGTCGTCAAGCTCGACAAAGAAACCGTATTTCGTGGTGCTGATGATGAGCGCGGGGTACTCTTCGCCGATGTGTCCCGCCATAAAGCGTAGCTTTTTCCATTCGACCAGTTCGCGCTCGGCATCGGCTGCGCGGCGCTCGGTTTCCGAGTTCGAATCGGCGAAACGCGACAGCTGATTGTGCGTATAAGGCGCGCCCGTTTCGTCAAACAGCGCCCCGAGCACACGGTGGACGAGCAGATCGGGATAGCGCCGGATGGGCGAGGTGAAATGCGTGTAGGAGGTTGCGGCCAGAGCGAAGTGGCCCAGGTTGTCCGCCGAGTAGCGCGCCTGCTTAAGCGAGCGCAGCATCAAGTAGTGCAGAATGCGCTCTTCCGGGCGGCCTTCGAGATGCGCGATCAACTTCTGATAGTGCTTGGGCGTGATGTTGACGTCGGCGTCGGGAAGCGTTACGTCGCGGCGCGTTTTGCGGCCGTCGCTGTGCCGGGTGTTAACGGCGAAGCGCTTCACCTTAAGCGGACCGATGCCGAGCGAGAGGCCGAACTGCACGGCGATGTCTTCGAATTCCATTACGCGCTTGGGGTCCGGCTTCTCGTGGACGCGATACACGGAGGGCAGCTCGGCGTGTTCGATATGAGAGGCCACAGCCTCGTTGGCGGCGAGCATGAACTCTTCAATCAGCCGGTTGGCGACATTGCGCGGGCCGCGCGACACGCCGGTCATTTCGCCGAATTCGTCGAAATCGATGACCGCCTCGGGCAAGTCGAAGTCGATGGAGCCGCGGCGTGTGCGTTTGCGGTTAAGGATAAGAGCAAGGTCGCGCATACGCTCGAAACGCGGCAAGAGCGAAGCGTAGCGTTCGCGCAGTGTTGCGATGGCCGGATCGCCGCGATCACCTTCCAGCAATAAGTGGACGTTGGTGTAAGTCATGCGCTCCGCGCTGCGGATGATGCCGCGGCAAAAGTCCTGCGAGAGCACATCGCCGTGGCGATCGATCTCGAGCAAGACTGAGAGAACCAACCGGTCTTCATCGGGGCGCAAGGAACAGATGTCGGTTGAAAGTTCGAGCGGGAGCATCGGCACGGCGCGATCGGGGAAATATACGGACGTGCCGCGCATGGCAGCTTCCTTATCTATGGGAGAGCCGGGGCGGACGTAATAAGACACGTCGGCGATGTGCACTTGGAGCGCGTAGTTGCCGTTGGGGAGAATCTCAACCCACACGGCGTCATCGAAGTCGCGCGCGGTCTCACCATCGATGGTGACGATTTCGAGCGAGCGGAAATCGCGGCGGCGGGTGATTTCGGACTTGGGAATCTCTTTCGCAATTGCCGCCGCTTGATCGATCACTTCAGGCGGGAACTGGTGCGGGATGTGGAATTTGCGGATGGTGATTTCGACGTCGATGCCGAAGTCATCTTGCTCGCCGAGGATTTCCGTGATGCGAGCCGAGCCGTCGGAAGTGTTAGAGGGAAACTCGATCAAGTCGGCGTTGACGACCAGGCCTTCGAGATCCTCAATCGTGCGAACTTCCAACACGGGCGCGGCCACGCGGTTAACGTTGACACCGTCTTTGGGAAGTGCGAGCGATGGGGGAACTTCGATCCAGTGTTGAAGGCGATCGTCGTACGGCTCGACGTAGATCTTTTGGCGGCGAAGCCGGACACGGCCCACGATGGATGTGTGCGCGCGGTCGACGATTTTGAGGATTTCGCCTTCGATCTTGCCGAAGCGGCCTTTACGCAACAGGCGCACGGCCACGCGGTCGCCGTGCATGCCTCTCGAGGCTTGCGCGGGCGGGAGGAAGATATCGCCATCGACCCCATACTTAGCGGCTTCCTTCGGTTGGTCGGGAACGACAAACCCAAAACCATCGCGGTGGACCGAGAGCCGGCCGGTAATCAGAGGTGAGGAAGCGCGGGCCACGAGTATTTATGATAGCGGGGTGGCCAAGATTGGTTTGTTAAGCTGATCGGGTTATGGAACTGAAGAGCGTCAGGCTGGCAATTCCCGACGGCGCCAACATTATTGTGGGCCAATCGCACTTCATCAAAACGGTGGAGGATGTGTACGAAGCCATCGTGAACACTGTGCCGCAGATGAAGTTTGGAGTAGCGTTTTGCGAGGCTTCGGGTCCCTGCTTGATTCGCGTGGACGGCAACGATGACGCGCTGAAGGCGGCGGCTACGGAACTGGCACGATCCGTTGGCGCGGGACACACCTTTTTTGTTGCGATGCGCGACGGTTTTCCGCTAAACGTGCTGGGACGGATCAAAGATGTGCCAGAAGTGGTGGGGATCTACTGCGCAACGGCGAACCCGGTGGAAGTTATTGTTGCCGAAAGCGAACAGGGACGCGGTATTTTGGGCGTGATCGACGGTTCCTCGCCATTGGGTGTGGAAACGGCGGACGATGTAGAAGCTCGCCGCGGATTGCTGCGCAAGATTGGATACAAACGGTGATCATTCGAAACGAAGTGGAGCTGGAGGAGGCGCTGAGCGCGCCCTCGGAAGCCGACATCGCGGCTGCCAAGGAATGGAACGGCGACGTCTTGCTACTGGGCGTGGGCGGAAAAATGGGGCCGTCGCTCGCCCTGCGGGCGGTGAAGGCGGCGCGGCTGGCGGGCGTGGCGCATCAAGTGATCGGCGTGTCGCGGTTTACCGACGAACGGGCGCGGGCGCTGTTGGAAGAAGGCGGTGTCAAGACTGTTTCGGCGAACCTCTTGGATGAGGCCGATCTAGCGGCGCTGCCCAGTGCTCCAAATGTAATCTACATGGCTGCGAGGAAGTTCGGCTCTACCGGCGACGAAGGCTACACGTGGGCGATGAATACATATCTGCCCGGGCGAGTCGCCGAGCGCTTCCGTGCATCGCGGATCGTGTCGTTTTCGAGCGGCAACGTGTATCCGTTTGTGCCGGTGACTTCCGGCGGCGCCACCGAGGAAACTCCAACTGAGCCGGTGGGCGAGTATGCGATTTCAGCGCTGGGCCGTGAGCGAATGTTCACACATTTTTCGAAAGTGAACGGCACTCCTGTAGTGTTGCTACGGCTGAACTATGCGGTGGAGATGCGCTACGGAGTATTGTTCGACATCGGAAGCAAAGTGTTCGCGCGGGAAGCCGTGGACGTGACCATGGGCAACGCAAATGTGATCTGGCAAGGCGATGCGAATTCCGTGTGCCTGCGATCACTACCCTGTGCGAGCGCGCCGCCGCTGGTTCTGAACCTCACAGGACCGGAGACGCTGAGCGTTCGGTGGGTGGCGCAGGAATTTGGCCGCCACTTCGGCGTCAAGCCCGAGTTCACCGGCGAGGAAGCGCCCAAGGCCCTTCTGAACAATGCCGCGCGTTGCTTCCAAATGTTCGGGTACCCGACGGTGACCGTGACGGAATTGATCGAGGCAACGGCACGTTGGATTGGGTCCGGCGGCCGGGCGCTGGGTAAACCGACGCACTTCGAAACACGGGACGGTAAATTCTGATGGGTTGGCGAGAAACTTTGCAGCGCGGCGTGGCGATTCCAGCGCACCCCCTCGCTTTAACATTTCAACGTAACTTGGATGAGCCATATCAGCGGGCCCTGTCGCGATATTACCTGGCGGCCGGAACCGGCGGCATTGCGGTAGGTGTCCACACGACGCAGTTTGCGATTCGTGACGCGAAGGTTGGTTTGTTCCGGCCGGTGCTCGAGCTGGCCTCGGAGGAGGCACGGCGCTCGGGCCGTCGCGAAGAAATCGTGATGGTGGCGGGCGCCGTCGGCCTGACGAAACAGGCCGTTGGCGAGGCGGCACTGGCGCGCGAGTTGGGATATGACTGCGTGCTGCTGAGCCTCGCTGCGTTGAAGGATGCGACTTTGGACGCAATGATTGATCATGCGCGGGCGGTTGCGGAATTGATGCCTGTCTTCGGCTTTTATTTGCAGCCGGCAGTCGGTGGGCGCGAATTGCCGTATGCCTTCTGGAGGCGCTTCGCGGAGATCGAGAACGTGGTCGCCATCAAGATGGCGCCATTTAACCGCTATCAGACGCTGGACGTGGTGAGGGCGGTCGCCGAGAGCGGCCGCGCCAAGGAGATCGCGCTTTATACGGGCAACGACGACAATATCGTTCCCGATCTTATTACCGAGTTCCCGGTGGCCGGTAAGCGTCTTCGCATTATAGGCGGACTGCTGGGACATTGGGCGTGCTGGACAAAGAGTGCGGTTGAGCTGCTGCAACGAGTGCATGCCGCGCAACCTGCCGAGTTCCCTGCCCTTCTCCGGACAGGCGTGGAGGTTACCGATTCGAATGCGGCCTTTTTCGACGCGGCAAACCGGTTTCATGGATGCATCGCGGGTATTCATGAGGTGCTGCGGCGGCAAGGCTTGTTGCGCGGGCGATGGTGTCTGGACGCGAACGAGGATTTGTCACCCGGTCAGATGGAAGAGATCGACCGCGTGTATGCGAGCTATCCGCACCTGAACGACGACGAGTTCGTGCGGCAACATCTGGATGAATGGTTGAAATAGGAGACAGAGTCAATGGCCGTAGATCCAAAGGAAAGACAACTGGGATTCAACACGCGGGCGCTGCATGCCGGCTACGATCCGGACCCGACGACGCATGCACGGGCAGTGCCGATTTACCAGTCGACCTCGTTCACGTTCAACGATAGCGATCACGCGGCGCGGCTGTTTTCGTTGCAGGAGTTTGGCAACATCTATACGCGCCTGATGAACCCGACCACGACGGTGCTCGAGGACCGGGTGGCGTCGCTCGAAAACGGCGCTGCCGGATTGGCGATGGCTTCGGGACAGGCGGCGCAGTTCATCACGATGAACAGCCTGTTGGAGCCTGGCGATCATATTGTGTCGGCGAGCACGTTGTACGGCGGCACCTACACCCAATTCGATGTGAGCTTCCGGCGGTTGGGTTACGACGTGACGTTTGTCGACCCCGACGATCCGCAAAACTTCAAGAAGGCAATCACGAATCGGACGCGCGTGGTGTTCGGCGAAACGATTTCCAATCCTCGCGGCAACGTGCTGGATCTCGAAGCAGTGTCCAAGATTGCCCATGAGGCAAACGTGCCCCTGGTGATCGACAACACATTCGCGACGCCGTACCTATGCCGGCCGATCGACTATGGCACCGACATCGTGGTCCACTCGATGACGAAGTTCATGGGCGGGCACGGAACCTCCATCGGCGGCATGATCGTGGACTCCGGCAAGTTCGACTACGGCAAGTCCGCGCACGGGCTATTGAACAAACCCTCGCCCGCCTACCACGGCTTGGTATTCAGCGAGCTGCCGGGTGGGTTGAACGCAATCGCGTTTATCTTGCGGGCGCGTGTCGAAGGGTTGCGCGACCTGGGGCCATGCATGAGCCCATTCAACTCCTTCCTGTTCATTCAAGGCATCGAGACACTCGGCATGCGCATGGACCGGCACGTAGCAAATGCGATGGCGGTGGCGACGATGCTCGAAGGCCACAAGCTGGTGAAGTGGGTGAAATATCCGGGGCTGAAGTCGAGCCCCTATTACAAACTCGCCCTGAAGTACCTGCCCAAGGGGTCGGGCGCGGTGTTCAGCTTCGGCATCCAGGGCGGCTATGATGCGGGTAAGAAGTTCGTCGACAGCCTCAAGGTCTTCTCGCACCTGGCCAACGTGGGCGATGCGCGGAGCCTGGTGATTCACCCCTCGTCGACGACCCACCAGCAACTGTCGCCCGAACAGCAAGCCGCTGCCGGCGTGGAGCCGGACATGATCCGGTTGTCGGTTGGCTTGGAGGATGTGGACGACCTGATGTGGGATATCGATCAGGCGCTGGCGGCGTCGCAGGGCTAACCAACCACTCAGTCAAAATCGAAGTCGCGCTTGGGAGGGCCCTTATCGGGGTCCTCCTTTGCTTTTTTGAACAACTCGTCAAACTTGCGGTTGAGAATGTCCTTGTTCGCCTTTTCGGCAGCCATCGCCTTGGCGAACTTGGCGTCGCGCTCCGACTCCTCTTTCTTGATGCGTGCGACAGCGGTATTAAGGTCTTCGACGTGGCTGGCGCGCACCTTTTCCTCGTGCGTAATGACGGCCCCTGTATCGATGTCGACGCGGAGAATGGCTTCGCAGCACGGGCATTTGACTTCGAGCAGGGGGTTAGAGGGCTTTGCCATACCGCATCAGAATAGCGCAGGTGAGCTGCGCATGGGGAACTAAAGCATACGCCCGAGGGGAATGCCTAAAACGCACAAATTCCTAAGGTGATTTCAGGAGGCGACAGGGTCCCCTTACTGCATTGTTTGTTTAAGCAGAAGTATCTACCTTGGAGATGGAGCCAAATAGCGGTGCTACGGTCAGTATTAATTTCGTCGGACACTGAAGTGAACGGAAGGCTGGAGGAGCTGATCCAGCACGCGGGTCACATCGGCCTGCTGAAAACCGTGGAGAAGTATCTGGAGGAATACGACCTCGAGCGATTCCTGCGGGCGAACGGACCGCAGGTGGTCTTCCTGAGCACGGAGTCGTTGTCGCAGGCGCTGGAGACGATCAAGGGGATTCACCAGCACTTACCGGGCGCGCAGGTGGTCGCGGTGGACCGCGTCGCGGATCCGGCGGTGTTGCTCGACCTGATGCACGCTGGTGTTCGCGAGTTCCAGGCATACCCATTCGACCTGGCCAACTTCACGGCAATGGTCCAACGGCTGGAATCGCTGCTGGAGCGGAACCCGGCGCAAGTGAACGAAGGCGACACGTTGCTCGCGTTCCTGCCGGCGAAGGCGGGAAGCGGGACCTCGACCATTGCATTGAACACGGCTATGGCACTGGCGAGAATGCCCGATATGAAGGTGCTGCTGAGCGACATGGACCTGAATTCGGGCATGTTGGGTTTCATGCTGAAGATCGAGTCGCCGGCTACGATTTACGAAGCGGCCGAGCACGCCAACCGGCTCGACGAGCATTTGTGGCCGCAACTGGTGTCGAAGATCGGTGGCATTGATCTGCTGGCAGCGGGTCGCCTGGATCCTCAATCGCGCGTCGACCCGATGCAGATCCGCCACATTTTGAGCTTCGCTCGCAGGTTCTACAAGGCGATCTGCGTGGACCTTTCAGGCAACATGGAGAAGTTTTCGCTTGAGGTCATGCAGGAGGCCAAGCAGGTGTTCCTGGTGTGTACGCCGGAGATTCCAGCCCTACACCTGGCGCGCAAGAAGATTCAACTTCTACAGAGCCTCGACCTCGGTGATCGCATTTGCGTGCTGTTGAACCGGTCCCAGAAGCGTCCGCTGATCACAACGGAGCAGATTCAACAGTTGCTCGGCGTGGCGGTGTATCAGGAATTACCCAACGACTACCGCGGCGTGCACAACGCCTTGACGCTCGGTAAAGCCGTGGACCCAAACACGGAACTCGGCAAGCAGTTCACGCGGCTGGCTCAACGCGTGACCCAGCGCAAGCCATCAACCACCGGCGACGCGAAAAAGAAAAAGTCGATTATGGACTTCTTCAATGTGCTGCCGGGGTATTCGCTGTCTGCGGAGAAGAAGTAGGTCTCCGCGGCATCCTTGACGCCGCCCTGCCGCGAGAACGTGGCCTGGGTGTTGTACGATGAGGCAGGATGCACGTTCAAAGCCCCGCGTACCTTGAGATCGTCGACTTCTTTGCCGGGACCAATCCAGAGGCGGTCATCGAATTTCATCCTTCCTCCGCTGCCCAACAGCGATTGTCCCACCTCGTCGAACGTGAAAAGGCTGGCGGACTCTCCCTAGACGAGAAAGCGGAGTTGGACCACTTCATCGAATTGGAGCACCTCCTCAGGATGGCCAAGGCCAAGGCTCGAGAAATCCTCGCACGTGCCAAGTGACGTCAGCGAAAAGCTGCGTCGGCTGGTTGCCGAGCGGGCAGGGGGGCATTGCGAGTATTGCCGGCTTCACGAGGACGATGCTGGATATCCCCATCAAATCGACCACATCATCAGCCGAAAGCACAACGGACGTTCCGTGGAAAGTAATCTGGCCTACGCGTGCGTGATCTGTAACCGGTGCAAAGGCGCGGATGTTGCCACGATTTACGAAAGATCTAATGAAGCGATCCGTTTATTTAACCCTCGGCGGGATATGTGGGAAGAGCACTTCAAGCTGGACGGGCCAGTCATTCGGCCACTGACACTGGTAGCAGAGGCAACGATACGGGTCCTTCGGATGAACGAGCCGGAGAGGATTGAGGAACGGCGAATCTTGCAGAAACTGAACCGGTACGGCGGTCCGGGCTAACTGCAGCGCGACGGTACTCCAACAGCTGCCAGCCAGTTCTTGATACGCAAAACGACGGTTCGCTTACTTGGGATGCGTCCACCAAGCTTCTTGGCGCCATACAGTACATAGCGACTGCCCTCAGAATGAAAACGGTAGCCAGTACCGGCCAATGCACCGACGAGTGACCACATCTTCCGGTCCGATTGCTTGGGCGGCTCGAAATAAACGCCCATATCGATCATCGGAAGTCTACACTCGGGGCACCTTTTGACGGAGCGCCTCATGGACATCGGAACAGCATGCTCCTGGAACATTTTCCGGCAAGTGAAACACACCCAGTGGGCATTGGCGGCTGGAACGTGGGTACGGTTGAGGGGATTCTCGGAGATCCATTGATTTCATATCACCGCTCTCACCCAATCGCCGGCGGCGCGTTCCCCGCTTCGGCCGCGGCGCGGCGTGAATCCACGCGCGTCAGCAAAATCAGGCCAATCAGAAAGAAGATCAGCAAAGACAGGATGGCCAGGCGAAAGCTGCCCGTCCACTGCAGTGTGAGCCCCAGGAACAGCGGGCCGAGCCAACTCGTTCCCTTATCGCTGATTTCGTAGATCGAAAAATATTCGGCCTCCTGGCCGTGCGGAATCATGAACGAATAGAGCGAGCGGCTGAGTGCCTGTGTGCCGCCGAGGACAACGCCGATGATGCCCGCGGCGATGATGAATTCCGTGCCCGTGTGGACAAACTGGTAGACGTAAAAGAGCGTCATCGACCAGATGGCCAGCCCAAGCATGATCGCTTTGCGAGAACCGGTGCGCGTGGCGATCTTGTCGAAGAGCAGCGCACCCAGTATGGCCACGAACTGTGTCAGCAAAATCGCCGCGGTCAGCGTCTTCAGCGGCAGCTTCAATTCCTCGCTTCCAAACTGCGTCGCCATGTTGATAACCGTCTGAACGCCGTCGTTGTAGACCAGATAGGCGATCAGGAAGATGAGCGTCTGGGGCAGGTGACGAAGCCCGGAGAAGGTATGGGCGAGTTGCCGGAATCCGGCGGCTAGGATATGGCCGTCCGCCTGTTTGCGCGGACCACGGTTATGAATAGCCGCGACGGGAATGATGGTGAACAGCGCCCACCACAGACCGCTTGACGCAAGTGCAATGCGCACGGACTGGCCGGGCGTGAACCCCCACGCCTCGGCGTTGGTGAACAACGCGAGGTGCGCGGCCAGCAGAAGGCCACCGCCAAGGTAGCCGATGCCCCAACCGCGCGAGCTGACACGGTCCCGTTCAGCGGTCGAGGCGATTTCGGGAAGGAAGGAATTGTAAATGACGATCGAACCGCCGAAACTGATGTTGGCGATGAGGAAGAGCGCCCCGCCCGCAAGGTAGTTGCCTGGCCCGAGAGCATACATGGAGGTGGTCGCAAGCGCGCCCATCCATGCCAGCGTGGCGAGCATCTCTCGCTTGCGGCGGCCATAGTCGGCGATGGCGCCGAAAATTGGCAGAAACAGAACCTGGGTGAAAACGGAAACCGAGACGAGGTAAGGCCAGTACGATTGCGGGGCGACCTTGATGCCGAACGGATAGACGAAGCCGTCTGTGGCCGCTTCTCGTGCAAGCGAGGTGAGGTAAGGGCCAAGAAAGACGGTGACGACCGAAGTCATGAACGCCGAGTTGGCCCAGTCGTACATGTACCAGCCGCGTTGCTCGCGAGTGGAAGTGGAAGGAGAGACTGGAACAATCGCGGCGCCGCTCACGAATGGCGCTCCTGAGCGATTTGGCGGAGCAGAAGGTAGTCGACTTTGCCGCTGCCGAGGCGAGGGAGCTTTTGCAAATGGGAGACGGTGCGCGCGACGGCGACCTCGGCGTGCCCCTCTTTGCGCGCCGTGGCCAGGAGCTGCTCGCGCTTCAGCGCCTCGTCTTCGGTAAAGAGGATGATGGTTTCGCCGCGGCGTTCATGGGCGATAGCGGTAGCGGCGTGTATTTTGTTCGGCGAGACGGATCGAGCGATCTGCTCGACGACTTCAAGCGACACCATTTCGCCGGCGACCTTGGCGAAACGCTTCATGCGGGCTTGTATGGTGACGAATCCGTCAACATCAATTTCGACGACGTCGCCGGTGGAGTACCATCCCGCGCCGAATATGGACGACGGCGGACGAAGTTCACCTGGCTTGTCGTGCAGCAGGTAGCCGAGCATCACGTTGGGGCCGTGGACGTGCAGAATGCCACCCTTCTCAATACCTTCGACGGGTTCCAGTTTGTACTCGAGCCCAGGCACCACCTGCCCAACGCTGCCCTTGCGCTGGTTCATCGGCGAGTTGATGGCGATGATGGGCGAACATTCCGTGACGCCATAGCCTTCCATTAGGCGAATTCCAAAACGGTCCACCCAGGACTCGCGAACCTGATCGCTCAGTTTCTCGGCGCCGGTCACGGCATAGCGGATCCGATAGAAGTCATACGGGTGGGCAAATTTAGCATAGTTGGCGAGAAAGGTCGGCGTGCCAAAAATCACCGTGCAATCGCGGTCGTAGGCCATCTCCGGCACCATTCGATAGTGCAGCGGCGAAGGGTAAAGGAAAGTACGAGCGCCGGTCAGCAGCGGAATTAGCAGCCCGGCCGTGAGCCCGAAGGAGTGGAACAGTGGAAGCGCGGTGAGAAATTTGTCGCGATTGGAGAACTCAACCATCGCGCGCGCCTGGGCCACGTTGCAAAGTATGTTGCGGTGGCTGAGAACAACGCCTTTCGGCTTACCCTCCGAGCCCGAGGTGAAGAGAACCACGGCGGGATCGTCCGGCTTGGTCGGACGCATCACCTCGCGCGGGTTGTGCATGGCGACCAGCATCAGCCACAGTTTGTCGAGAATGGAGAACTGGGACCGCAAATCTTCCAGATGATGAATAGTGACGCCTTCGAGCTGCCCCACCTTCTCAGTGAGCTTGGCCTTTTCCAGGAACGTGCGCGAAGTGAAGATTGTTTTGATTTGCGCGGCGTGAATGGCGTTGCGCATGCCCTCGACGCCGGATGTGTAGTTCATCATCGCCGGCACGCGGCGCGAGGCGAACATGCCCAACAGCAGCATCACCGTGGGTGACGCATTGGGCATGAGTACGCCGGTGATTTCACCTTCTGCCGTAAAACGCGAGGTGAGCCGGCCGAGCGCCAGCGCGCCGCGCAGTACGCCCTTGTAGGCCATGGGCTCGAACTTGATGTCTTCGAGGATTTCCGCATCCCGGCCGTAGAGCTCGAGTGCTTCGAGGAAGGCGTCGAAAATCGTCGTTGGCTTTTGCGCGGCGAACGACATCTCTTCAAGACCGCGGCGGATGTGGTCGCTCGCCTTGCGGCGGCGCTCCCTCGCCGTACGCCCTTCGGGCATCTGAAGAGTTTCGAGTGGAAAGAAAGTGATGGCGACGCGCGGCCGCCACTTATGCGGAATGGGCGGAATCGGGCGCTTGAAGATCGAATGGATCGCGCCATTGATGTTGACAGGAAGAAGTTTGGCTCCGGTGCGCGCTGCCAGGAAGGCAAGACCGTCATACACCTTCATCAGCGAGCCGGTTACCGTCATGCGGCCTTCGGGAAAGACCGCGACGGGCTTGCCCGATTCGATCAGGTGCACCATGGCTTTCATCGCGAGCGGGCTCGAAGTGTCGACCACGATGTGCGGGATACGCCACAGCAGGAGCTTGAAAATCGGTTGGGCAGCGATGGTGGAATGGACAACCCAGGTGAGGTCGAACGGCAGGCACATCTGAATCAGCAGCCCATCGAGGAACGACTGATGATTGGCAATAACGATGAGCCGCTCGGGGGGATACTCGGGAATCGGGCCTTCAATCCGCAGGCGGAACAGGATGCGTACAAGGAGGCGTGTGATCGTTTTTAGCAAACAAAACCTCTAGCAACCGCTCTGCTGGATGAGCTTGGCGACAAGGGAGGTCCAACCCGTTTGATGTGAGGCCCCGATACCCGCTCCATTGTCGCCATGGAAATATTCGTAGAAAAGTATATGGTCCCGGAAGTGGGGATCCGACTGCAACTTCTCAGTTCCACCATACAGCGGACGGCGGCCGTCGGCGCCGGCCAAAAAGAGACGGGAAAGTCTGCGGCTCAACTCCGCGGCCACGTCGCCAAGACTCAGTTGGTTGCCGGAGCCGGTGGGGAACTCGATCTTGAAGTCGTCGCCGAAATAGTGGTTGAACTTCTGGAGCGACTCGATCAGAAGGTAGTTGACCGGGAACCAGACGGGACCGCGCCAGTTTGAATTGCCGCCGAACAAATAGGTGGTCGACTCGGCGGGCTCGTAGCCAACTTTGTACTCGTCGCCGTTCATATGGATCGTGTACGGGTTGTCTTTGTGAGCGCGCGAAAGCGACCGGATGCCGTGCGGTGAGAGGAACTCGGTTTGGTCCAGCATGCGCGAGAGGATGCGGCGCAGGCGCGCGGGCATGACGAGCGCGAGTAGGCGCCGGTCTTCAACGCCCTGGCGCGAGACGGAGGCAATATTCGCGCAGAGATCGGAGCGGTGATCCTGAAACCACTCCATGCGGCGGCGGAAACCAGGAAGCTTCTTCAGCGCATCACCGTCGATGGTTTCAACGGCAAACAGCGGGATGAGGCCAACCAGCGAGCGCACCTTGAGCGGGAAGCTGACTGCGTTGGGAAGCCGCATCCGGTCGTAATAGAAGCCGTCGTCCTCGTCCCAAAGGCCAAGACCGCCTCCGCGGTTCATCGCCGAGGCGATGTAGAGAAAGTGCTCGAAAAATTTGCTGGCGATGTCTTCGTAAACGGAATTGACCCGGGCAAGCTCAATCGCAATGCGAAGCATGTTCAGGCAATACATCGCCATCCACGATGTGCCGTCGGATTGTTCGAGAACTGCCCCGTTCGGCAGCGGACGGGAGCGGTCGAAGAGCCCAACGTTGTCGAGGCCGAGGAAGCCGCCTTCGAAGATATTGTCGCCCGCGTTGTCCTTGCGGTTCACCCACCAGGTGAAATTCATCAGCAGCTTGTGGAATGCGCCTTCGAGGAAGCTGTAATCAGGACGGCCCATCAGCTTGCCGTCAATCTTGAAGACTCGGTAGGCGGCCCAGGCGTGGACAGGCGGGTTCACATCGTCGAAGTTCCACTCGTAGGCGGGAAGCTGGCCGTTAGGATGCATGTACCATTCGCGCAGGAAGAGGCTGAGCTCTTCCTTGGCGGCCTGAGGATCGACCAGCGAAAGTGGGATCATGTGGAAGCAGGTGTCCCAGGTCGCAAACCACGGGTACTCCCACTTATCGGGCATCGTGAGAACGTTGTCGATATAAAGATGCGTCCACGATTTGTTGCGGGCGCCAAGGCGTTCGGCGGGCGGAGGGGGCTGTGACGGATCGCCCTTCAGCCACTGATCAACCACATAGTTGTAGTGCTGCTTTGACCACAACAGGCCGGCAAACGCCTGGCGTTGGACGGAGCGTGCATCGTTGGTGAGACTCGCCGGCTGGAACGAGTAGAACTCGTTGGCTTCCGCGATGCGCTGCGAAAAGAGCGCATCCATGTCGAGCGGCGACAGTTGTGGCGCGAGGCGCGCGCGAACGACACGCGACTCGCCCGCGGGAATGGCCAGTTGATACCAGCCGCAAGCCTTCGTGCCGCCATCGCGCCGGGCCGCATTCGAGTTGCCATGGATGACGAGGTCGTGGAAGGCGTCCTTGAATGGACCGCGCTGCGACCAGTTGTAGAGGCGGTTGACGTTGGTGTCGTTTTCGGTGAACCAGAGCGCAGGATCGCCCTCCAACCAGAAATCAAATACGCCGAGCGCGGGGTGCGTGGAGTGAACGACGCCGGGCGAGGCGGCATGCAGCGCTGCCTTGGGTGTCGAGTTGTCCCACGACCACGTGTTGGCAAACCACAGGGTAGGAAGCAGGTGGAGCGTCGCCGTTTCAGGCCCACGGTTGATGACCGTGATGCGAATGGAGATGTCGTCTGGGTCTAGCTTGGCGAATTCAGTGTAGACATCCCAGTAGCGGTCGTCACTGAAGACTCCAGTATCGAGAATTTCAAACTCTGGTTCGCTCTTGTCGCGTCGAATCGACTCCGAGAGCAGCCAGGCGTAGGGAAATTCACGCTGCGGATATTTGTAGAGCGCGCGGGCGTAGGAATAAGTGGGCGTGGCGTCGAGATAGTAGTAGAGCTCTTTGACGTCTTCGCCGTGATTGCCTTCGTTGCCCGTCACCCCGAAAAGGCGTTCCTTGAGAATCGGATCGCGTCCATTCCACAAAGCGATGGCGAAACAGAGACGCTGGTGATTGTCACTCCAGCCGCAGAGTCCGTCTTCCCCCCAGCGGTAGGCGCGCGAGCGAGCATGGTCGTGCGGTAGATACTCCCAGGCCGTGCCGTTGGACGAATAGTCTTCGCGCACGGTGCCCCACTGGCGTTCGGAAAGATAGGGACCCCAGCGGCGCCAGTGTCGGTCGCGGCGTGAAGCGTCTTCGATGCGCTGACGTTCGGCTGTCATGTGAGTCTTGAGTAGTTCCCTCATGATGGCGGATTGCGAAGAGTGGGCGCAAGGAAGAAGGGACGGCCTCGACAGCTTAGTCGGATTCTGATATAACGGATTCCGACTATGACGAAGAAGCACAGCGAGCGGCTCCCTTTGGCTCCCGCCACCCTCCACATTCTGCTGGCGCTGGCTGGCGAGGAGTTGCATGGCTACGGAATCATGCAGGAAGTGGAACGGCAGTCCGGTGGTTGCTACAAGCTGGGTCCGGGCACGCTCTACGACAACCTGCAAAGGCTTCTCGGCGAGGGCTTGGTTGAAGAGGTAAAGCGTGCTGGCGGCGAAGATTCGCGGCGGCGGTATTACAGGTTATCCTCGCTGGGACGCGGGGTGCTACGCGAGGAAATCGCGCGATTGGAAGGGGTCGTGCGCGACGGACGTTTGCGATTGGGAAGCACCAAGACAAGGACGGCCCCGGCATGAGGACGCTCTACGTCTGGCTGATTGGCCTCCATCCGCGCCACTTCCGCGAACGCTTCGGCGAGGATATGACGGAGATATTCGACGACGCCGGATCGCGGGGCCGCCGAGCGTCGTTGCTCGCCGATGCACTGGTCTCATTGATTCGGCAGCGGTGGCTGCGGCCACAGCCGCGTGGGCATGCGGTAGGCCATTCCGCCGGCCATGTCACGGCCGGGCCCGCGTTCCACATCATCGACGACGCGCTTCCCCGCCGCAGCGCCCTAATCAATGGCGCGGTCGTGACATTTGTTCTGCTGGCACTGATGGTGTTTGCGATCGGCAGAAACACAAGATTTCCCAAAACGTTGTTTGGCACAAGGTATGCGCCTCCGGTTTTTCTTCCCATGGATCGGGCGGTTACGGAGTCGGCGCCAACGGAAGAGGTCGAGATGCGGAGTCCCGGCCAGGATCGGCTGTATGCGATCGCCGGCCTCTACTTTTCCGTGATTCGCGTTCTGGCAATTCTCGATACCGATCACGACCGCACCCTCTCGGCTGCGGAGATTCTCAAAGCGCCCACTCTACTCGTGACGTTGGACAAGAACCACGATGGAAAGTTAGATGCGGTGGAATGCGGACTCTCCTATGGCGAGTCTTTGAGCTTCCATCCCGTCCTGAACGCTCTGGACGCGGATCATGACGATGAGATCTCGGCCACTGAGCGCGCGATTAGTGTGGATGCGCTGAAAACATTAGATAAAAATGACGATGGTGTACTGCATCCGACCGAGGTGCTGCCCGGTGCTGGTGTGATCTAATCCGAAGGGAGGTCCGCATCCATGAAGATCACAGTTCTGGTGGCCGCTTTGCTCGTGGCGACGATGGCTCATGCCGCCCAAGGCAAGGGCAAGGGCCAAGGCAAATCGGGAAAGAGCGGAGGCGGTGGCGGAACCGCTGTTTCGGTGTCGGTTGTGTTTGGCGATTCGGACCGCCGCATCATCCAGGAGTGGGTGCGCACAACCGGCCCGAGTGGTCTGCCGCCGGGACTTGCCAAACGCGGCGAGCTTCCGCCGGGATTGCAGAAACAACTTCGCCGGAACGGAACCCTCCCACCGGGATTGCAGAAGAAGATCAGTCCGTTTCCCGACGTGCTCGTGCGCCGCTTGCCGCCGCTTCCGCCCGATTGCGGCTGCGACCGCATTTTCCTGGACGGCAAGGCGCTGATCATCGGGCGAGCGACGAGCGCCATCCTGGACGTGATCAGTCTGTTCTAGGCGGTACGGGCGATCCTATGCCACCGGCGCCCCTACCTCTTCCGGCGTGAGATCGCGCGTGTACTTGCATTCCTTGTTCGGGCACGCCGCGAAATTGCCCTTCTTGAGGCGCTTTTCGACCAGGTACGGCGAGGCGCATGACGGGCACTTCTCCGGGATTGGCCGCGACCAGGCGACGAAGTCGCAATCCGGATAGCGGTTGCAGCCGAAAAACGTCTTACCGCGCTTGGAGCGCCGTTCAATGATCTCGCCTTCGCCGCACTGCGGGCATTTCACGCCGATGGTCTTCTGCTTCACGTACTTGCAGGTCGGGTAGTTCGAGCAGGCGGTGAATTCCCCGAAACGGCCGTACTTCATCACGAGGTTGTTGCCGCAGGTCGGGCATTTCTCGTCGAGCGGAACGTCGGCCTTCTTCTGTTGCTCCTGCGCGCCCAGTTGCTTCGTCGTTTTGCAGTCCGGATAACCGGAACAGGCCAGGAACTGCCCGAAGCGCCCTTTCTTGAGCACCATCACGCGGCCGCAGTTTTCGCAGTAGACGTCCTCGTCCTGCTCGGTGATCTCGACCCCAGCGCCCTCGACCATGTCGGGCGATGGCTCGCGCGTGTTGGTGCAATCGGGGTAGCCGGAGCAGCCCACAAAGGTCCCATGCTTGCCCCAACGCAACACCATCGGCTTCCCGCACTTTTCGCAGGTCAAGCCGGTGGGCTTTTCCATGCGCTTGATGTTTTCCATCGTCGAGCCGGCGCGTTCCAGATCGATGTTGAACTTGTCGTAGAACTCGCGCATGGCCGAGCGCCAGTCGATCTTGCCCTCTTCGATCTCGTCGAGCTCTTGCTCCATACGCGCCGTGTAGCGCACGTCGAAGATGTCATCGAAGCTCTTTACGAGCTGGTCGGTGACGACAAAGCCCAGCTCCGTCGGGCTAAACTTGCCGCCCTCTTTTTTGACGTAGCCGCGGTCCTGGATCGTCGAAAGGATGGAAGCATAGGTGGACGGCCGTCCTACGCCGTCGGCCTCAAGCTCTTTCACCAACGTCGCTTCGTTGAAACGCGGGGGCGGCTCCGTGAAATGTTGTTCGGGAAGGATTGACTTGAACCGCAGCACCTCTCCCTGCTCGACGAGCGGGAGTTTGTGCTTCAACTCCTCGTCCTCTTCGTCCTTCTGGTCCTTGCCCTCCTGATAAACGGCGAGGAAGCCATCGAACTTGGGCACTGATCCGGTGGCGCGGAACATGTAGTTCGCGTCGTCCTTGCCGGGGGCGTTGACGTCAATGGTTGTCTGGTCGAAGACGGCGGGCGTCATCTGGCTGGCGACAAAGCGCGTCCAAATGAGCCGGTACAACTTGATTTCGTCGTCGGAAAGGTACTTCTGGGCCACGTCGGGAGTGATGGCGACCGAAGAGGGGCGGATTGCTTCGTGGGCGTCCTGGGCGTCCTTCTTCCCCTTGTAGAAGTTCGGCTTGGCGGGCAAGTAGGCGTCGCCGTAGCGTTTCGGAATGAAGTCGCGCACGTCGTCGAGCGCCGATTCGGAGACCCGCACGGAATCGGTACGCATATACGTGATGAGACCGACCAGGCCTTCGGGGCCCAT